>CAYPPV010000066.1:0-7838 GCA_964412705.1 uncultured Pelolinea sp.
CTCAGTAAAAATTTAATATGCGCAATCTTCAAACCCTCATCTTCCAATTTTGCCGGCAATGTCTTGATAAAATTACGAATCCTGCTTAATAATGCATCCTCTGCAGGTTTCAACCGAATTTCTTTTTCCAGCCAGGTGAACCTGCTCTCCCCATCCGCGTATAAATCATAATCAATTTCTAGGCTTTCACCAGTAAGCGATTGCACCTCTGAACGGATGATATCCAACCATCCCCTTACTTGATTTCCATCCAAAGAATTCTGCGGATGAATCTGCTTGTCCGGGAATTTCTCCCTGGCCAGGGAAATGATATCTTTTTTTTCCTGTTCAGACAGTAGGTCAAACTTGTTGACAACAACCAGTCCTGCCTCTTCCAGCTGTTTTTGATAAATGTACATAACCTGTTCGCTAAAGGGCATTTCCCGGTTCTTCAGCCATCTACGCAGCAAGCGACTGTCCGCAAACACTGAAAGACTCGCGGGTGCCGCGGCTGTTTTACGAATGTCCAGCAGGGGATTGATGACCGTGGCTACCAGATCCGCACAAGAACCGACCGATTCGGCAAAGAGAATTTCCGGGTTGAATTTCCGGCTGATCTCCTCAATCCGGCCAGCGAAATCATCCAGATGGCAGCAGATGCACCCCTCAGTCACATCCATCGCCGGCAGATTTTCCGAGCGGATGAATTCTGTATCTACCAGGTGCCTGCCCTGCTCATTGGTAATGACGGCAACCTTTTTTCCCTTCGAAACCAGCATGCGCGCGGCAGATGCAATGGCTGTCGTTTTTCCGCTGCCAAGAAAACCGCCCACCAGGTGCAGTTCCATCATAAGTGCTGTTCGATTTCCTCCACCAGTTCACGATTGCTTGGGATGATAGAAGAAAATTTCACTTCACCATTAATCAGAATGCTGGGGAGATTTTTTATGCCCATTTTCTTCATGCGCGCTACGTTTTCCGGAAGGGTGATCTTGTATTCCACCATATCAACACGTCCGCCCATTTCATCATAAGCCCTTTGTGCCGCGTTCAGCATATACCCGCAGGCGGGACAGGTGGATGAATCCAGCGTAAAGACTTCCATGAGCGGCTTTTCCAGATGGTCATAATCTGGCAGCTCAACCGCATCCAGGTCCACTTCTTCCATTTGGTAGCTGGCCACCATCAATCTAGCCGTTTCCGGTTCCCGTATCGCCTGCATTACGCCGACCACATTATCAAAAGGGATATCAAAGGGCATATCGCAACCGGGAGAAATGATCAGATTTTTTGGCATATTTCCTTCCGGTGAAAGGGCATCCAATAAATCCAAGACGTACTTCATATTGTCCTGCTGGGTTCCCAGAAGCATACGGGTGGTCAGCGGGATATTCCCTTCGATCGTGATATTGAATTGATCGGTGATTTTTTTCGCCGAAACCAGGTCAATGTTTTCATCCACAGCAATGCAGTCGGGCGCCGTTTCACACATCACTTCGATATTTTTAGTTGCATCGCCGCACACAAAGAAAGCGGAAAACATCTCTGCATCGCGGATAAACCGGAAAAAATTGGCAAAATCCGCACTGAGAAATTTTGTAAAATGTTTCGGCGAAATTTGGGAAACGATGGGGTCCACTACCGCAATCACATCCATGCCTGCCTGAATATAGAATTCCGCTACCCGCATGCCGGCTTCTGTACAAAAAGCGATCAGTTCCTGCAGATAATCCGGGCTGTCGAACATATCCATGAAAATTTCTGTTCCCCGGAGATGGGATGCCAGGGTAAGCGGTCCGGTGACAAGCCCGTACAGGGCAGTACGATCGCCCACTTCCAATGTCATTGAGCGCATGGCCTGCAGGACAAGCGGAAGGCGCCCATCCGAGCGTTCCGGCAAACGTTCTGGAAGCTCTTGTTTCTCAGCGAACGGGTGCGTGATGACGGATGGCGGCGCTTTTTCTGCCCATACCAGCTCGCAACCAAGTATCTCGGCCTCAATCTGCAGATCAAAAACCACAGGCTGGCCATCAGGATCATACTGGCTGTTTACCGAAAGAAGGGACTCAACCATTTTATCCGGATCTGTCAGCACTTCTTTGGCATCATATCCCGTTAATTTGCCTGCATGCACTCCGGCGAAAGGCACCCACGGAACAGCCGGGATGTCTTCATGGCTCAACGCAGCCAGCAACAGATCCTTTTTGATTAATTTCTGCATGATAAGGCTTTCCTTTCTAAAATCTCCGTAGATGGCCTTCCCACGGCGGAGGTGTGTTATTTTCAAATTCTTCTATTTAAGGACCTTCCAGCTAATGCAGCCGGCGCAATCCGTATATGTAGCTGAAGGCCAGCAGAAGGATGAGCGTAGACCAGCCAGTCAGCAAATTGAATAAAGCCAGCGCATCCATATTCCCATACAGGAAAAAACAAATCGGGTTTGTGAGTTTTAAAGCCGAAAATTCTGCCCAGAAAGTCGCCACCCCGCTGTATGCAGGATGCACTTTTGGGTAGCCAGTACCATCCCAGCGTCCAGCGCCAGGCAAGATGGCTGGCGAACGCCATTGGGGACCTTTTGATCAGGATGGGAAGATACAGAATGAATGTAGTCAGCCCACCATTAATAATCGCCGGCAGGAAAAATACCTCAGTACGGTCCAGCACAAACCAGAGGCCAACAGCCAACAGAGCGGCACCCAAACCAGCCAGAGCGTACCAAAGTTTTTGGCTGCGAAATAACCTTAAAATTGTAATCAGCAATCCCACTCCAAACGACACCTATACTGCTTCAGAGAAACCAAAAATTGCATTCACCAAAAAGAAAAGAAGGGGAGGGAGGGCTAAGTCCAGCAGAGCATGATTCCTGCTGACAACCGATTTCAATTCCTCGAAAAGTTCCTTTAAATCCGCCATGATTGATATTTTAGATGAGCCCAATCATTTTTTCTGGTTACTTTTGCGAAAATTGCATTCCATGAAAATACCAAAAAAACCATTATTTGGAAAAGAGGCTCTTGAGTTTTTCCTGCGTAAGCATCTCAAGACTGTCAAGTATGAGATCTGCCTTCCCTAATTTCCCAGCGGTATTCGTAGTCGTCACTGCCAAGCATTTCATCCCGGCCGATTTTGCCGCGCTGACACCCGCGATGGAATCTTCTATCACCAGGCAGTTACCCGGTACAACACCTAATTTCTCAGCGGCCAGCAGAAACACATCCGGCGCGGGTTTGCTGGGCATGCCCATCCCGCTGACTACTTTCTCAAAAAATCTTCTCGCATCCAGCGCATTCAGCACTGAATCAATATTTTTTTGTGATCCGGATGATGCCAGCGCCTGCAGGATGCCGCTTTCCTTGAATTTTTGCAGCCATTCCTCCACGCTTGGAAGGAATTCCGCCTCTTCCTTGATCAATGAGCGGAAAATTTTTTCTTTCTCCCGGCTGATCTCCTGCGCGTGTTCCTGGGAAACATCCTGGCCCAGAATCTCCCGCACAACCTGGGGAGATGTCATGCCAAAGGTTTCGCGCAATTTATCTTCTGAAATCTGGATATTTTCCTTGCTAAAAACTTCTCGCCAGGATATAAAATGGGAGAGTTCTGAATCAACGATGACGCCATCCATGTCCCAAATAACCGCTTCCAGACTCCCAAAATCACCCATCATCCACTACTGAAATATTAATTATGCGAAAATCCAACTTTCCAATTGTATCTAAAAATACCGGCCAAGTGCATGATACAATGCGAGAGATACCAAATCAATGTTTATTTTCTTATCAAAATTTCTTCCGCTTTTCGCGTACCCGTTGGGATTGGCAAGTATGCTTCTGGGATTCTCTTTAATCTTCCGCAGCAAGCCAAGACTTTCAAGGAACCTCATCACTACTGCACTGATAATCCTCTGGGTCAGCAGCACAACCGGGTTTTCTACAATGCTTGCCCGTTCACTGGAATGGAGATATAAACCGCCCGATGAAGTTCCGACTGCTGAAGCAATTGTTTTACTGGGCGGTGGAACCGAACCATCCGCCCCACCCCGGCCAACAGTTGAAGTTAACAGCGCCGGCGACCGGGTGCTTTATGCGGCCAGACTCTACCAGAAAGGCAGGGCACCGCTGATCCTTCTGAGCGGGGGCGAAATTTCCTGGCTCAACGAGGGAAGTTCCACGCCATCCGAAGACATGGCAGAAATCCTGCAATTTATAGGCATTTCCGGGGATGCGTTGATTTTAGAAAATGAATCCAAGAATACCTATGAGAACGCTGTATTCTCTTACGAACTGCTATCGGAGAGGGATATCAGCCGCATCCTGCTCGTCACCTCCGCAATTCATATGCCGCGGGCAGCCGCCGTTTTTGAAAAACAGGGATTTGAGGTCATTCCGATGCCCGTCGATTACAGTGTAACAGAAGCTCAACCTGCCGAGGACGGGCCTAATGGTTGGATCACGAAAATACTGGATATCATTCCCACATCAAGTTCACTATCGCTGACCACCAATGCCCTGAAGGAATATCTAGGGATGCTGGTGTATACCATTCGTGGCTGGATGTAATGATAAATTCTACTGAAATGGATACCAACATCCGCAGCGCAGCAAAGACCCTCTGGAATTATCTGCGGCTGGATGACGTACTGGTAAAAAGCGATGTGATCATCGCAATGGGCAGCCATGATATCCGGGTAGCAGAGCATGCAACCAACCTGCTCCTTTATGACTGGGCGCCACTGCTGGTCTTCAGCGGAGGTCTCGGGCGGCTGACAGCGGGCAGCTGGAAGAGACCAGAGGCAGAGGTTTTCGCAGAAGCGGCCATGGATCAGGGGGCGCCAGCCGAGCGCATCCTCGTTGAAAACCTGTCATCAAACACCGGTGAAAATATCATCTTTACAAAAAACCTTTTACAAATCAAGAGAATCAGCGTTCGGAAGGCGATCCTTGTACACAAACCCTATATGGAAAGGCGGTCCTTCGCGACCGCAAAAAATTATTGGCCGGACGTTTCCTTCTCAACATCTTCTCCTCCATTGCCATTTGACAATTATCCCAATGAGAAGATTTCCATGGATGAGATGATCCATATCATGGTAGGGGATTGCCAGCGGATCATGCTCTACCCGGAACTTGGATACCAGATTCCCCAGGCAATTCCGGAAAATGTGACCGCCGCTTATCAAAACCTGATTGAAGCGGGATACACAAACCAACTAGTGCAGCCAGTTCCGTAAGGAAATCATGATGCCACCATTAATATGATTTTTATGTTTACGGAGCTCGAAAAGCGACTTGCGCTTAGTATAATGTCCTAGCAATTATTTTTCTGGGATGAAAAAAAGGAAAACCTATGTTTGAATCAAATAAAGAAATAGGAAGCCGCCGACTGGCGATCCTGATCGACGGAGATAACGCACAACCTTCTCTGATTGACAAAATGCTGTCTGAATCAAGTAAATACGGGACAATCACCATACGCAGAATTTATGGCGACTGGACTACAGCGAATATGAACGGCTGGAAGGATACCCTCCAGATGTATGCCATCCAGCCTATTCAGCAGTTCCGCTATACCATCGGAAAGAACGCCACCGACAGCGCGATGATCATTGATGCCATGGACCTGCTTTACAGCGGGACGGTGGATGCGTTCTGCCTAGTTTCCAGCGACAGCGATTACACACGGCTGGCCACGCGCATCCGTGAAAAGGGCTTTTTTGTAATGGGCATCGGCCAAAAAAAGACACCGCGCGCATTCGTGAATGCGTGTGATGTATTTGTCTACACCGAAAACCTGGTTCCCCAAAAGCCCAAAAAAAAGTCCGCTTCACAAAAAAAATCATCCGCCAAAGAACCGCCTACCCCTGATCCAAAACCGCTTCTCAAGCAGGCATTTGATTATGCGGTGCAGGAGGACGGCTGGGCTTTTTTAGGAACACTTGGACACCACCTAAGGCAGCTAGATCCCGGTTTTGATGCCCGCACCTACGGGCACAACCAGCTTTCCGCACTAATCAGAGCTTATCCCAAAATGTTTGACATAAAGGAAGTCAAACAGCAGGACGGGAACTTGGCGATTTATGTCCGCCTGATAGAAGATTAAGAGAAAGAAAATTATGGGAAAGGAAATCTATGGAAGATATTCTAGAAACCATTTTTAAACGGCGGAGCATAAGGGTTTACGAGCGCAAGAAACTGGAAAAGGACACCATCACAAAACTGCTGCAGGCAGCCATGGCTGCCCCTTCCGGCAGCAACAGCCGCCCATGGGAATTTGTGGTTGTAACCGATGAGGAAAAGCTAAATACCCTGCGAAAAAAGGTGAAGTACGGTAATTTCAATGCTCCAGCCGTGATTGTCGTTTGCGCAAATTTGGCCATTGCCCAGAATGAAGCCGCGTATAAATACTGGGTTCAGGACTGCAGTGCAGCGACCGAAAACCTGCTAATTGCAGCGGCTGGGATGGGATTGGGCACCTGCTGGGTGGCATCCTATCCCAAGCAAGATGTGATGGGTGTAGTCAGAAAGACTCTCGGCATTCCAGAAGATGTATATCCGCTAAACCTGATTTACGTTGGCTATCCCGCAGAAGAAAAACAACCTCGAACCCAATTCGAAAAGTCCCGTGTGCACTGGGAGACATATTCAGGAGATTGAAAGCTCTTCTGCCTTCTGCTATACTGTAATTAATTATCAATTCACAAATAACTGGAGGAAAAATGGAAGATTTTTTGAAATTTAGAAAAATGTTTACGCCCGTCATTATCCAGATCCTTTTTTGGATTGGAGTGGGTGTATCCGTGATTGCCGGGTTGGTTCAAATCGGAACCGCATTTTCAAGGTACGGATCTGCTGTTTCCGTCCTGACCGGGCTTTTAACGATTGTTCTGGGGCCGGTAGTGGTCCGAATCTACTGTGAACTGCTCATCCTCTTCTTCAGGATGAACGAGACTCTAACCGAAATACGCGACGGCCTCGCAAAGAAATAATAAAGAAGGATATTCAGAAACCTGTCTGTTCTGAACAGGCAGGTTTTTCTTTTAAACCATTGATATTCCTTTGCTACAATTAAAAACAGGAAATTGAGGTATCCATGATCTTTCAACCAGAGGATTTAATAAAAATCGGTATAGCAGTCCTGGCAGGAGGCATCATCGGTGCTGAACGGGAACGCCACAAAAAAGCGGTTGGTCTGCGCACATTGATTCTCATCTCGGTCGGGTCCGCTGTTTTTACCATCCTTTCCATACGAATCGGCATCAACATCGGCGGTGAACCGCCCCGCATTGCAGCCAGCATCGTCAGCGGAATCGGCTTCCTCGGAGCGGGTGTTATTCTGGAGCAGCGGGGCAGAATTACGGGGCTCACGACCGCTGCCACAACCTGGCTGGTCGCGGCGCTCGGTATGGCTTCAGGCGCCGGCGAATACTGGCTGGCATTAATCACCACCGTCCTGGCGATACTCGTCTTGATGCCCCTTACACGCATTGAAGAATTCCTAGAAATTTCCAACGAGCAACGCACCTACGAAATCACAACCGAAGCGAGCTGGGAAAAATATAAGGAAATCCGCGATCTTTTCAGGCAGAATAAAATGAATATTGACCGTTACAAACAGGAGAAAAAAGGGAAATCTATGGTCCTCACGTTTGAGGTAATCGGACCGATGAAAAAACACGACAAGATTGTCCAGAAATTACTTTCAGATAAAGAAATAAAGGAAGTCTGGTTTTAGGCCGGGAAGTTTTAAACGATCAGTTCATTTTCAAAAATATTAATTATTTCTATCACCACAGCGTGAAAACCATTCAGACCACATTTGCAAGAATCATTCTATCCCTTACATTTATCCTGTGTGCCTGTTCC
>CAYPPV010000067.1:0-7818 GCA_964412705.1 uncultured Pelolinea sp.
TTTTGCATGCACAGGTATAGTCAGCCATTGAGGGCCTTGGGCGGTTTTGATTATATTTCGATTTCTCCATCCCTCCTTGTCATATTGAACATCGTCATAAAAAATGAATAGATCGGATTTGTATATTTGATGGAAATATCCGCGCCATGGAATATATGAAGGTTGAAGGATCACACATTTCATGGGTTTATTTGCCAGTCTTTTCTTCGATAACGTAAGCGGGATGGTTCATGGAGCGGTTGAAGATTCTCGCAAGATACTCGCCGATAATGCCCAGAGAAAAGAGCTGGGCACCGCTGAAAATGCTGATAATTGAAGCCAGAAAAGGAAACCCGGGAATACTTCCTTCCAGCATGGTTCTCACAAGAACATAAATTAAAACTCCGACACCAAAGATTGTCAGAGCGAAACCCATAACACTCGATATTCTCAAAGGGATTGTGCTGAAACCGGTCAGGACAACCATTGTAATTTTCACCAATTTGAAAAAGTTGTAGTTTGAACGGCCCTCTGAACGGGGTTGTTCATTTACTTCAACCATACTGAAATTGTCAGTTCCCCAGGTTAGAAGGGCATCTATGATTACATTGGGGCTGTCGAATTTTTCAAAAGCGCTGCGAACCTTGCGTCTGATAATGCGGAATGCGCTCATGTATTTGATGCGTTTTATTCCCAGAAACCTCGCCAGCAGGTTCTTTGTTGTCCTGGAAAAAAAATTCCGCAATTTGCTGTGGACTAGTTTATGGGGGATACCGTAAACAACATCAAATCCCTTTTCTATTTCCTGAATCAGTTTATGAATTTCTTCAGGGGGGTGCTGCAGATCATCATCCATGGTGATGATGTATTCTTTTGTTGATTCCCGTATGCCGCAGAGCAGGGCATTATGCTGGCCATAATTGCGCATCAAATTGATCCCGATGATGTTCTCACTCGCTTTAGATAAGGATTCGATTATTTCCCAGCTGTTGTCCTTGCTGCCATCGTTCACCAGCAGGATCTCAAAATCATCTGTACTTTCTGATAAGGATTGGATCAATCTTTGAATCAGTGTGTCCAATATGTCCGCGCTGTTATACACGGGAATAACGACCGAGATGGTTTTTTTCCTCATTAGTTTTGACAATTGTAAATCTCAATTAATTCATGTAATCTGATATGGTCGGAGAAATTTTCATCACCTTTAATTCTCCTTAATGTATAACACAAGCCATCTATATAATTGCCCTCAGAAAATGCGATTTTTTCCGCAACAATCTCCGCCATATCCCAATCCGCTGTTCGAATGTATCCTTCCAGAAAAGGGAGCCATTCGGAAGCAGACCTGGGGTTGAGTTTCTTTTGAAAAACTTCATTTCCAAGTTTTACCACAGTGGAAAATTCACCAGCTTGCCGTGAGAGATCCGCTTTTTGGAAATAATAGCACCAGTTTTTGTCTGGTTGTGGGCCCATTAACGGTAAAAAAGGCAAGTTCTGGGGAGTTGGTTGTATCAGGTCGAGGTCGGTGCGTCTCAGCTCCTGAACCTGCAAGTCAGATAAATTGGGGTTCGTGATTGAATTGGACAGTCTGCGGTCCAGAATCATCAGACAATCCGGCGGTGAATATTTCAACGCAATCATTTTTGAGGTGGTCCCCGCAAAATTAAAGGAACGATACCGATGTTCAAATTCGTGATCGGGCTTTAAATTGTTCAGCCTTGTTTCAAGGCGGACTCCTGTGAAATAGAACATATATTCCAGATTATCGTCCTGATTTTCTGGAGCGTATGTAAGATTGAGAGGAGACGTCAGAGAATTATCGCTGTAGAAGTCCAGTCCGATATCTGAACTGACCAGAGTGGTTTGTTCAGATAAGTCTGGTATGCGCCATGCTAACTGCCAGAAAAAATCCTGGAAGTTCTCCCAATCCCGTTTATAAGCCATGCCATTCTGAAAGTGGCTACCCACAGCCGAACTGATCAAAATGGCTGGAAGCAACAGGTTCAGGAGGGGAATTTTTCGAAACAGGTAAATTATCCATCCCGCAAATAACGAAACAGCGGGAATGAATGCAAGTGTCATCCGGTCCCAGGCAAACTCAATTCCAAGGGGCAGGTTGAGCACCCAAACGATCGAACCGGCCAGGAGGAAAAGAAATAAGCAAAAGATAAATAGACTGCCTGATTGTATTTGTTTGTAATTGTTTTTTCTGGAAAAAAAAGGAAAGAATAGGAGACAAGAGACAAGGCTGGTTAACACCAGCATCCAGAAAAAAATGGTTGCCGATAAACCGAAATCACTTATTGTGGGAAAAAATATTGATTCACTCCATGCCTGCCAGGTTACCGTGAGGAAGTCTGCGGGAATTCTATTGAATAATTCGCCAATTCTTTGATATGGCTCTCTTGCTAATTCATTAATGAGGCTTGGCTCGTAGGTTGGGAACCCAAATAGAAAAATCCGCCAGTAAAGAAAGGAAATAAAAATGATTAAAAAAGGAGTGTATTGTTTTATGAATAAATTAAATTTTTCTTTTCTTGTGATTTCACTTCTTCCGAGCATGACCCACAATAAAACGGGTCTTGCGAGTTCCAGGGGGGCAAAATTTTCGATTGAAAACATTCCCAGAGACGCAAGGATGGATATCAGATAGAGAGTGAGAGAAAATCTTTGCCTTGCGGCATTTTTAAGCATTGTCAGAATGGAAAGCAAGAATAAACAAAGAACAGCAAGGTGATGGTTGTAAATGAGCGCGATTGGCTGCTGTAAAAATCCAGGATAAACAGCAAAAATCGAGGCAGTTGTGAGCTGTAAAAAAGCGTGCTCTGGAAGTAAGATTTTTAAAATTCTGTAAAAAAGAATTGCGCTAGCAAACCTCAATAGAAAAGCGAGGATATGATAACCAAGTGGATGAAATCCAAAAAGCCAGGTAGTTGCCATGAAAATCCATGCAGAGAATGGACGATCGAATGATACAAACTCAGAAAATCCAAACGGTCCGTTTACATGGTATTGATATAAATAGGGTAAGTCGTCCCAATAAAATCCAAGAAAGGGAATAAGTAATCCATAGCACAGAAGACAGAGGAAAAAAAGCCATAAATACACAAGCGCTTCGTCATTGAATTTGCCCGGCAATTTTTGAAAAAAATTTTCCATAATTGAATATGAAATTCTACGGATCCACTGGTTATTGGTTAGTGAACTATTGATTTTCAGAGCAGCCAATTATTTGCTTCAACTTATCTATTTCCATTGCTTGCGCATCAATTTCTGATTTGTTTTCAAGGAGTTGATCCCAAACCTGGCACAAGAACGGATCGTATTGTTCAGAAATTTCATGGGTCAGGAGAGTTAACTGCTTTGCGTCATTAAATCTGCCAGTCATAGCGTAACCCTTGATGAAGGGTATCCTCTCTGAAGCATCATTGGGATGATCTGTTAAGTTGAAAGCTATATCGCCTAACCGAGCCACTTCATCCCAATTTTCAAATTGGGCTTCCAGGCTTGCTTTTTCGTAGTAATAACACCAGGTATCCATTGGTTCGGCTTGAAGGAAAAAAGGGGGAGTTCTAATCGGCTCGTAGTTTATTAAATCCGGATTGGAATTTGGCACCGCTGCACGGATTTCTCCAGGAATCAAGGGATTATATACATCCAGGTCAGGGTCAGCGATGTGAACACAGCCAGGAGGTTCGTGATAAAAAATAACCATTTGATCCGTGCTTCCTTTGAAGGTAAATGTCCGATAGTTGTGGGTGATCCTGTTGCCAGGTTCCAGAGATGGCAGGCTGCTTCCCAGGCGAGCTTTCGAAAAATTGATCAGATATGGAAGAGAATTGCCCCGGATCTCTTCTGCATAAATCCAATTTAATGGAGCGGTCAGCGAATTATCACTGTAATAGTTCAGAGATAATTCATCAGTGACAAATAATGTTCCTTCTTCAATAGAAGGAACACGCCAGGAAAACTGCTGGAAAAATACTTGCAGGTCTTCCCATTCATTCCTGTATTCATTTGCTGCCCGAAAATGATAGGAAGCACTTAACGAAAAAAATAGGCTAAATAGAATAGGAAATATATATTTATTTCTGCTGATAGAAATTATCAACATCAGCATCATTACAGACGATCCAATCATAAATGGGAGAAGGAAACGGTCAACTGGAAAACCAATACTCGGGTGAAGTCCTGCCGCCCAGAATGGAATTCCTGCGAAGAAGAGGGAAACGATACTCCCAAATAAATTTTCTCTGATCCATTTCCAGTCCGAACGCTTGATAACGCTTGAGTAATACTTGTGAATGAAAATGTAAGAAAATAGAATAAAGGCAATAGTGTAGGCGAGGTATAGTTTCGTTACCAAAGAAGATAAATCCAAATTAACGAGTGGGCGAAAAATATTTCCCCATGCAGAAATTGTGCTTGTAAAAATGTTATTAAACTGCCTGGTAATCAGGTTTTCTATGGAAAGAAAGGGATCAGAAATTAGTGTTTCAGCTTCATTCGGCTGGTATAAAACCGATGAGGCGAGAAATAGTCTATAAAAAACGAAAACAATGCCTGCGCCTAAATAGGGAAGCCAAATTTTTATGGTCTCTTTCGATTTGTCGAGGACGCTGTCTTCTGGTTTTTTCTCATTAATGATTTTATAAATAATAAATGGCCTTAATGTCTCCAATCCAACCAGGTATTCCGTGGCCGCCATGCTGAACAAAGATAATCCAATTGGCAAAATAATAGAAAATATTTTTCTTGTGCCAGCGCGGGCATTTTTAATGAATAGGTTGAGAGAGAAAAAGTAGAGGCCAAAAATCAGAAATGCATGCGAGTAAATGACAGATATCCACTGTTGGGAAAATCCAGGGAAAACGAGGAACAAAAAAATTATTAATTGATTCCTTTTTTTATAATTTAGCCAGAGCTCGTTCAGGAACCCGTACACACTCAGCGTAAAGATCCACCTGCAGATTATTGAGAAGATTTGCCAGACCAGAGGGTTGTTCCCGAAAATGGTCATTGGAAAAAAATAAAAGAGTCCCAGCGCTGGACGGTCAAGTCCGATTGCCCGAACTACTTCCTGTGCCCCCCCTACATGGCGAAACCAAAGATAAGGAAAATCATCCCAATAAAAACCCAGAAATGGAATGAAGGGTCCATATATGATACATGTCAATAACAGTAAAAAGAGGGCAAAGGTGAAATCCTGGTAAAGCCAATTTTCCAGTATATGGCTAACTTTTTTCAAGCTTTTCGATTTTGACATAAGACTGTAAATTTTTTCGATTTTCCTAAATGATTTAATTTCAAAATGATTTTATCAATGAAATATGCATGCTGTGATTTTTCACAAGATCAACGGTTCTGTATTGTCGTGTCATGATATATTGGAATAAATTTTTTGATTATACAAAAACCTCGATAATATTGTATAATTTGTGCGTAAATTTAAACGAACGTTGTTTAATAAGCACAAAATATTTGCAACGGTTTATTGAAAAATGGACTGCTGTGAACACAGCAGCTGGAATCTACAAAATTACAATGGATGGATAGGAAATCATTTATCTTGACTGGGTAACTCAGGTTTGTCCTGTTTTTGTAGTTAAGTAGTATCCATAATTTTTTGTAACAGCAATATACCGTTGCCAGGAACAGGCACGGTTTTTTATATGGAAAAAAGAATCACTGCCCTGGAAGAGCAGAAGAGAAATAAAAATCGCATTAATGTCTATATCAATGGTAGCTTTGCCTTTGGGTTAAGTAAATTTATTGGCCGCAATCTTAAAGAGGGGCAAATAATTTCAGATCAACAAATTGATGATCTGGTTCACAAGGAGAGCCGCGAAAAAGCATATCAGATTGCGCTCCGATTCATTTCATATAAACCCAGATCACGTTATACAGTCGAAGAAAAATTAAAAAAATCGGGTTTTTCAGAAGACATCATATCCTCGGTTGTCAAAGAGTTTGAAGAAAAAGGTTATCTTGACGATCTGGAATATGCGCGCCAATGGGTGGATGAACGGTCCTCTTCCAAACCGAGGAGCAGGAGGCAGCTGGCATATGAGCTTAAAAAACTGGGTATTTCCGAGAACTTGATTTTAGAAGCGCTTAAAAATGCTCCGGAAGATGTTGAACTGGCATATGCTCTTGGGAAGAAATATTTACGACGATACCAGCATCTTGATGAAGATAGTTTTAAAAAGAAATTATTTGGTGTGCTTGCAAGACGCGCTTTTTCTTTTGAAGTTGTGAATAGAACTATTGATAAATTGGCACAGGAAAAATTTTAATTTCTGAAATATAAGAGGTAAATTATGGAAATGGGAACTTTAATGATTGGGATAGCGGCAGTGTTGATACTTTCTTATATCGGCGGACAGTTATTCGCCCGGGTTATGAGAAGATCGGACCGCAAAAAAAAGGAGGTAATGCTCAAGGAGGCGCAAGAACAGGCAAAAAGAATTGAACTTGACGCCAAAGACCAGGCTCTGAAAATAAAACAGGAAGCCGAAGCTGAGATTGCTCGAAGGAGAGGAGAGTTATCGAGAGAGGATGACAGGTTACAAAGGCGGAGGAATGAACTCGATAACCGCTTTGAAAGACTCGAACAGCGTGAGTAGCAGGTAAACAAAAGGCAGAGCACTGTTGATAAACGCTTTAATGAGGTGCAAAAGCTGTATTCAGAGCAAATGGAGAAACTTCAGCAAATATCGCAAATGACTATTGAGGAAGCAAGAGAGGAGCTTCTCAATGAGGTTGAAAAGGAAGCCAGGGCAGATATGGCCCGCATTATGCGGCAGATTGAATCTGAGGCCAGACAGGAAGGAGAAAAGAAGGCGCGTCAATTGATAACAGATGCGGTGCAGCGCATCGCATCTGACCAGGTGGCACAGGTCACAACATCAACAGTCTCCCTTCCGAATGAAGAAATGAAGGGAAGAATTGTAGGGAGGAACGGACGCAATATTCGTGCTTTTGAACAAGCGGCGGGAGTAGATATTATTGTGGACGATACTCCGGAGGCTGTAACCATTTCTTGTTTTGATCCGACGCGCAGGGAAATTGCCAGACGCGCACTGGAGAGATTGATCTCTGACGGCAGGATCCACCCCGCTAATATCGAAAAAGTACTGGCGGAAGAAGAAAAAGAGGTTGAAAAGATCATTGAAGAGGCGGGAGAGGAAGCCGCCTATGAAGCCGGCGTTGCCGGTCTGCCCTTAGAAGTCCTGAAGATGCTTGGACGCCTTAAATTTAGAACATCATTTGGACAGAATCAGCTCTCACACGCAGTAGAGTCATCCAGAATCGCCGCGCTCTTGGCCGGGGAGATTGGGGGGGATATTGAAGTTGCAAAAGCCGCGGGCCTTCTCCATGATATCGGCAAGGCAATGGACCACAATACAGAAGGAACGCATGCGCTTATAGGGGCTGAATTCTGCAGGCGGCACCGAATTAATGAGAATGTTGTTAATGCGATCGAATCCCACCATCACGAGACCGATCAACGATCATTGGAAGCAGTGATCGTTGAAGCGGCCGATGCGATTTCTGGTGCAAGGCCAGGAGCCAGACGGGAAAATTTGGAGCAATATATCAAGCGATTGCGCGCTCTTGAGGATATGGCACACTCTTATAAAGGGGTCAGCCAGGCATACGCTATCCAGGCGGGTCGCGAAGTGAGGATTATTGTCAAACCGGATCAGATTGACGATCTTGAATCAACCAGGATGGCCAGGGATATTGCCAAGAATATTGAAGAGACCATGCAGTACCCGGGTCAAATCAAGGTAACCGTTATTCGGGAGAAACGAGTAGTAGAGTACGCAAAATAAG
>CAYPPV010000068.1:0-7762 GCA_964412705.1 uncultured Pelolinea sp.
CGACCCAGGTCAAGGCTGATCTTGAAATGATTTTTTACTCACCGGGATTGTTAACATCTGAAATAGGTATGCAATCAGCTATGAATGCTGAAAATATGGACATTTCTGTTCAGGAGCTATCGGAAGAAGTCTTCAGATCATTTGCCTTAAAGGACAACCCACAGGGATTGACCGCAGTAGCGAAACAAAAATGGCTGCAGTTGAATGATGTTTGGGGCCATTGGACAGCTTAAATTAATATGCAGGACCCAGGCAATTTGAGATCTGTGCTTTGGCTCTCAGAGGACGCTGGCGGAAATGGTGTTATTCTGGTTGATAAAACGACAGATCCTTACTACCCGACATCCGTGAGGGCGGGTATGGGCGCAATATTCACCCAGTGCATCTGTTGTGCCAGGACTGAGGATTCAGCTGAATGGAAATTTGAATCAGACAATCATATTGTTGGAGCTTTTACCGAAAATGCCGCTAATGACAGAAAATATAATTATTCCAGGGATATGATTCTAATGATGGGTAGTGAATAAAAAGGTTCAAATGAGACGCAGAGGAGAGAATTTAAATGATTGCTTCAATTAAAGGGGAAATCATAAATAAAGAGGAAGGTCACCTTGTGGTACAGGTAGGTGGAGTCGGCTTTATGGTATATGTACCGGAAATCATTTCTATTAATTCGAAAATAGGAGATTTCGCGAGTCTATACACTTACCTGGTCGTCAGAGAAGATAACCTATCACTTTTTGGGTTTGAGTCGAGAGAACAGTGTGAAATGTTCCAGATGCTGATACGGGTAAGTGGGATTGGACCGCGCACTGCGCTCTCCGTCATTTCTACCCTGAGCATTGATATGATTTATCAGGCAGTCATATCTAACCAGCCCTCGATTTTTAACCAGGTGCCTGGAATTGGCAATAAAACTTCCCAGAAAATAATTCTCTTCCTCCAGGATCGCCTGAAATCACGAATTGATGAAGGTGTGATTGGTACAGTTCATGATATAAACAGCGACCTGATGGATGCGCTTGTAGGATTAGGTTATTCCGTCATAGAAGCTCAAACAGCGATCCAGTCCATACCCAAAGATATCCAGGGAGACCTTGAAGAGCGTATCCGCCTGGCATTGAGGTATTTTTCTGCTTAACGGGAACCGCTTTATGCTAAAATTCCATAGTTTTTACTGACTTTCAGTGGCGGTAAACAATTTTTAATGGCAAATTTATCACGAGAACTGGGCATTGATTTAGGGACTTCCTTCACGGTCATCACAGAAAGTGAAGAAGTATTACTGCACGAACCTACCACGGTTGCTATCCTGATTGATGAATGGAAGATGATTGAATGGGGGCAGGCAGCGAAAGATATGTCGGGCAGAGTTCCCGAGGATATTGAGGTGGTGAATCCCGTCCAGCATGGCGTTATTGCAGAGTATGAGATTACTGAGAATCTGCTGCGGTATCTGGTTCAAAAAATATGCGGTTCGATGGTTTTATTCAGACCGAAATTGATGCTGACCGTTCCCTGTAACGTGACAAGCGTGGAAAGCAGAGCGGTACATGAGGCAGGGATCGGAGCCGGAAGCCGTGAGGTTTATTTGATTCAGCAACCGCTCGCTGCCGCAATTGGCATTGATCTTCCTATCGCCCCTCCTTCAGGTAATATGATTATCAGTCTGGGAGGAGGAACCAACCAGGCGGCGGTTATGGCCATGAATACCATCATCTCATCTGGTTCTGAACGGACGGGAGGCAAGCGGATGAATGAAGATATTATCAGTTATGTCCGCAAACATTATGGAGTGATTCTCAGTGAAGCCACTGCAGAGATTGTCAAGATGAGAATCGGTGCGGCAGTGAAGGGTCAAGAACAGTTAGAAATTGAAGTTCAGGGTCAGGACCAGATTAGCGGTCTGCCCAAGACAATCATTGTAAACACAGAAGATATCGTTGAGGCGTTACAGGATAGCCTGGGAGATATTATTCGTCTGGTTAAGCGCGTCCTAGAAAAAACACCCCCCGAGCTTGTCTCAGATATTATGGATAGGGGTATTGCGCTATGCGGTGGCGGGACACAACTGAGAGGAATTGACCGGTACCTTACACGTGAATTGGGAATTCCCGCTTACCTTGTTGATAATCCCACAACATGTACAGCCATCGGCGCATCAAGGGCTTTCAATATGATGGATGAGCTGAAACGGGCAATCCAGAGATAAAAAACCGTAGCCAATTGGCTACGGTTTTCTGGGTTTATCGCCTGCGCCTTCCACCAAAAAAGAGTAGCGCATAATAAAGCAGAGTTGAGATTACCTGGACAGCACCAGCCACATAGGTCAGTGCCGCCGCATCCAGAACCTGGTTTATTCCGTCCATTTCGCTGTGGTAAACAATACCAGTACTAGTAAGCATCGCCTTCGCACGTTTGGATGCATTCATCTCTACCGGAATGGTAACAATCGAAAATACTGCGGTTGCGGCAAAGAGAAGCAACCCGATCAGTGCCATGCTGTCGCTTGCAAAAAGGAGCCCTATCATAAAGATGATCGGTCCCAACCAGCTTCCTACCTGGACACTTGGAACCATGATTGACCTTAATGCAAGCGGGCCATAGTTGTCCGCATGCTGAATGGCATGCCCTGCCTCGTGGGCAGCTACTCCAGCAGCAGCGATACTGGGCGTGTTATATACGGATTGGCTAAGCCGAAGTATTTTTTTTCTGGGGTCGTAATGATCGCTAAGCGATCCCTTTGCTTGCTCAATATCAACATGGGATAAATTATTCGCATCTAATATTTTTCTGGCAACTTCCGCACCTGTCATTCCATTGCTCGTGCGAACACGGGAATACTTATTAAATGCTCCCCGCACTTTCGCCTGGGCATAGAGCCCTAAAAGCAGTGCGGGAAGGCTGATCAACAGATATAGACCATATCCACCGAAATACATTTTTTCTCCTTGAAAAAGGTTATTTACTAAATTTATTAAAAAATCATACCCCATAACTGTAAAATAATTGTTAAATTTTTTGTATTGCAAATAAGTACAAGAAGAAATAATAAAATGAGAGGTAGATAGAATCTGGATTTGGAAAAGATTAGAGGGGATGTTATTTGGCTAAATAGATTGAACTGTAAGGATAAGGATATTCACAGAAACAGATCAGTTCTTGGTTTCAGCAATAGATTGGATAAGGTTTTGACCACAGCCTGGCTTTGGAGAGCTTTTGTATAAAGTTCTTTGTATAGGATTTTTATTTTAACTAGCTGAGATGGGCATTGGTTAAATTAGGGAGAGAGCGTCTTTTGGAAGAAATAGGATTTATAAAAAAATATTGGCATATACGCGAATTTCCATATTCCCTTAAATAATTAGGCGTCCCTGGGGAGACTCGAACTCCCGCTTCTGGCTCCGGAGGCCAGCGCTCTATCCGCTGAGCTACAGGGACTGATTTTTTTGATTTTACCATGCAGGGAAATGTACTAATCCATGTAAAATAGGACGGGTTTTATCTAAAGGAAATATGCAGGTATTTTTTATCAGGCACGGACAATCTGAAAACAATGCAATATGGGCGAGGACGCAATCCAGTGAGGGGCGCGTACCAGATCCTTTGATAACAGAGATCGGGAAACGCCAGATGGAATATACAGCCCAATTCATCGATTTCTGTCTGACACCCGATATAAGCAGAGCGGCAGATCCTTCCTGTGTTTTTGATATAGGAGATATATATCTGTACTGCAGTCTGATGGAGCGGTCAATCCAGAGCGGAATGATTATCAGGGAAAGGTTAAATATTCCTCTGCGGGTATTTATGGATATTCATGAGAATGGAGGTATTTATCATCATGATCCTGAAACGCATGTGCCGGTAGGTGAATCAGGCAAACCAAGATTCTATTTTGAAAAAAATTATCCAAATTTAATATTGCCTGATGATGTATCGGAAGGGGGATGGTGGGGAAGGGAGTATGAGACACGGGATCAGAGAAAAAATAGGGCAGAGCGTGTGTTGAATACTATTATGGAGAGACACGCGAATACTTCTGACAGTATCATACTGGTCAGCCATGGGGGTTTTTATAATTATTTTTTGCGCGCAGTCCTTGCGGCAGAATCCCCTGATCACAGCTGGTTTGAACTTTTTAATGGCGCGGTGACGCTTTTCTATTTTGAAGAAGGTCTTGTAAAAATCTTTTACAACAACAGATTTGATTTCATTCCAACTGAACTGGTAACCTGACGAATAAACAGTTTACATAGACTGGAAAATTTTTTGGAACTTGTCGATAGGTTCAACCGAGGTGAGAATATCCGTTATCTCTTTTTGTGAAAAGCGTCCATTAGACATATAAGCTTTAAGATGCTTCTTGAATTTATATCTGGCTTTTTCTATACCGTAGAAATCAACCATTCTTAGCCAGTGGTTCAATACAGTATGGATGAAAATCTCTTGGCTGATCTTCGTTTTATCTTTACCTGAAAATATCCAGGGATTTCCAATCGCACCCCTGCCCACCATAACCGAATCACAACCTGTCAAAGTTATCATTTCCATTGCATCTTGGAAAGAAAGGATATCCCCATTTCCTATTACCGGGATGGATACAGATTCCTTTATCATTGCGACCGGCTCCCAGACAGCCGGCGTTTTCCAGCTGTCTTTGCTGTAGCGGCCATGGACGGTAATCATTTGTACACCATTCCCATCCAGGATTTTTGCAATTTCAAGAAAATTGGAATTTTCTTTCTCCCATCCCAGGCGGATTTTTGCGGTGATTGGAAGAGGAATGTTTTTTACAAGCAAATTGGTAATTTCTCTAATTTTTTCAATATCTTGAAGCAGCCCTGAGCCCGCCCCGCGCCCGGCAACGCGCCTGACCGAACAGCCCAGATTGAGGTCAAAAAAGTCTGGCTGATATTCAAGAAGTGATTTAGCAGCATTCAATATCCTTTGTGGATTGTTGTCGAATATCTGAAAGCCAATCGGTCTCTCATTTTCTCTGAAAGAAATCCTGAGATTGAGGTTTTTCAGTTTTCCAGGAACATCCATCGCATTGATATATTCCGTAATTGAAAAGCCAGAACCAAACTCGCGGCAAAGGGAGCGGAAAGGCTGGTCGCTGAATCCATCCATTGGGGCAAGGGCAAGCGGTTTTTTAATTGGGATTGCTCCGATATGGAAAAGCGTTTTTTCTTTCATATCACTTATGCAGAAATGCTTTAAGAAATCAGCGGTGATTTTTTACCGCTTTTGAAATTTGTCTCAGATGGTCTGGCGACGTTCCACAGCAGCCGCCGATTATCTCTGCACCAGCTTTCAGCCAAAGATGGACATTTTCAGCCATTTCTTCTGGGAAAATGCTGTACTCTGTTTCCCCACTTTGGTTGATGATTGGTAGCCCAGCATTTGGCTTGAACCAGATGGGAAGGCTTGTGGCGGAGGATAATTCCTGTAAGCAAGCGTAATTTTCCTCAAGCCCTTTTCCGCAGTTTATTCCGATCATCGAGATCCCGGAACCTTCCAATGCTTCCGCAAACTTCGTTGGGCTAACACCCATCATGGTTTTTGTGCCGCGGTCAAAGCTGAATGAACAAATGATTGGAAGGTCGCTTGCATTTCTAGCGCCTTGTACTGCCGCTGTTGCTTCAACAAGATCAAACTGGGTTTCAATGAGGAGGATATCCACACCGGCATCTGACAAAATTGCTGCCTGGTCCCGGTAATTTTTCTCTGCTTCTGATTCCTCAAGGAGACCGAGAGGTTTCAACATGTGGCCCAGAGGGCCTATTGATCCTGCAACAAGCACGCCGGCGTCTTCCGCGGCTTTTCGGGCAAGTTTAGCCGCTTTTGTGTTGATTTCTTTGAATTGACCAGACAGGTTTGACTGCTCCAGTCGGATTTTCGATCCGCCGAATGTGCAGGTTAATATGATGTCCGCCCCGGCCTTAATGAAATCCTGGTGGAGTCTTGTGATTTCTTCAGGATTTTCTAAAACCCAATTTTCAGCCGGCATGCCCTTCGGAAGACCCCGCTGGATTAAGTTCGTACCGGTTGCGCCATCGCTGACCAGAACTTTTTTTTCTTCAAGCGTACTAATGAATCGAGATGTTTCCATCTTTAAGTTCCTCTTTGCTAATTTAACTATACGTAAAGGACAAGTATTTCTTGACTTATCAGATCAAGGGTTATTTCATCCCTGCGAGAAATTTTTCTTTGGTCAACGGAAGATCCCGGAACCAGACGCCGGTAGCATTATGCACAGCGCTGATAAAGGCAGGGGCAACGCCGTCAATGGCAATTTCAGCTACTGATTTTGCTCCATATGGTCCTGTCGGCTCATTGGTTTGGATGAAAATCACGTCCAATGGCGGCATTTTATCCGGACCGACCATTTTATATGAAGATAATCTGTCGTTCAAAATCCTGCCTTTTTCATCCAGATAGGTGTCCTCGCATGTGGCGAAACCGAGCGCCTGCGCCATGCCGCCTTCAACCTGACCAGCTGCTGTGATTGGATTAATCACACGGCCGCAGTCTACGATCATCAGCAGGCGGTCTACCTCAATTACTCCCGTTTCCGTATTTACCGTGACCTCAGCAAACTGGGCGGCAGTGGGAGGTGGGCTTGTGTAGCTTATATTGGACTCGGTCGCCATGATTTGGTGCTGGTCCATTTGGTGCAGGCTGCTGAGCGCGACTTCTTCAAGCGAGACGGCACTCTCATCCGGCGCAATTACACGTTTTTCCAAGATTGTCAGGTCCTCCGGGTTTTCCACTTTCAGCATTTTGGCTGCATGAGCCAATATCTGGCCGCGCACATTCTTTGCGGCTTTCAAAACAGCGCCGCCGCTTATATACGTGGTAGAACTCGCATATGCGCCCTTATCAAAAGGAGTGAAATCAGTATCGGAAGAATAAACAATAATGTCATCAACGGTAACGCCAAGCTGTTCGGCTGCCATTTGGGCAAGAATGGTGTCGGAACCCGTACCCAAATCTGTGGCTCCCACCAGAAGATTAAAGGAGCCGTCATCATTCATTTTGATGGTGGCTGCACCCATGTCCAATCCGGCAATGCCGCTGCCGTGAATCATGACAGAGAAACCAACCCCCTTTTTGACTTTTCCTGATTGATTCCCATATTTTTTTCTCTTTGTCAAAAAATCAGTTGCCTCGATCCCGACACGCACACATTCATCAATGGCGGTTGTAGCCATCGCCTGCTCATATCCCTCCCTGCCTTCTCCCAGTTTACGAGCCAGGTGCATGGTTTCGTTCAGTTTTAACCAGTTTTCCCTTTTGAAATCCACCACATCCATTCCAATTATTTCTGCAATTTCTTCCATCATTACCTCGATGGCGAACTGCTCCTGTGTGGCACCATAGCCGCGGAAAGCCCCCGCAGGAGGAGTGTTTGTGTAAACAACATCGCAAATGAACTTGGAGTTGGGAGCGTTATACAAGGTCAGGCCCTTAAATCCCCCAACCATATTTACAGTAAGAGCATGGGTGCCGTAAGCACCGGTATCTCCGATAAGTCGAAGTTCTTGGGCAACCAGTTTCTTGTCCTTGATACCCAGTTTGTAGCGGATAACTTGGCGGTGCCGTGAGCGTCCGCTTGTGAATTCCTGGCTGCGCGTGTACTCCATCCGGACGGGTCGTCCGGGCGCGATTGTTAGGTGCGCGCATAGGTCCTCAAGCAACACCCCCTGTTTGCCGCCAAACCCCCCGCCGATGCGCGGTTTGATAACCCGTATCTGCT
>CAYPPV010000069.1:0-7713 GCA_964412705.1 uncultured Pelolinea sp.
TGCCGGACAGCACGAGGGGTTCGGCTCGCCTGACGGCGCCGGACGACCGCCGGAAACTCCGCCAGGGCTAGCAAACCAGGCTTGCAAACAGAATCTGTCTGAAGAAGACGCGCAGGAACTGGCCGGTCTGGCCGAGCAGTACGGCATTAATTACCAGGCACTGGTGAGGATGTTCTGCTCAGCCGGGTCCATCGAGGACATCCTGCCCATGCAGCCGGAAGCCGCTGGAAACCGCCCCAATGGCGGACCGCCGACTGGCGTCCCGGGCGAGGGTGGTAGGCATTAATGGGAACAATCTATGTGAGATAAAGTCTTCACCAAACCATGGTGGAGGCTTCATATTTAATGATTGATTTTTATGAATTATGATAGAGGGTCATGTTTTGTAGCTGGGTTGGATGCTTCTACTAATAAGGTCTAACAGCCTGATGGAATGGCATAGAACCCCAAAAATGAATAGGAAAAGCATTGAATTTTCCGAGAAACCATATGCATAACGAGGATAATATATTAAAAAGGAAATTAACCGATTCTCTATTTCATTAATATAATTTCCAGCGAGGTTTCCTGATTGTCTGTTACAGTGATTCCCTCCTCTGTGTAAGAGGCAAAGCCATCCGCGGATATCTCCACTGTGTATTCACGCGGTGCGGCATTTAAACTAAACAAACCCAGATCATCACTATAAACCACCTGGCCAACCAATATCGGATCATCCGTATATACCTGTATCCTTGCATTCTCAAGCGGATTACCAGCTTGATCTGTCACCTTTCCATTCAGCACGCCGTGAGGGAAGCCGCCAATACGGATAATGCCGTTTTGGATTTCATCAGCTATATACAAATTGCCCGCAAGGTCGAAGGATAAACCGGTCGCACTCGTAAATCCGGTTGCGAATTCGGTATATTGGCCATCCGGTGTTATCCTGACGACCATAGATTCTGCCCCCATATGCATCCCATTAATTGTCGCGAATAGCTCCCCGGATGGCGAAAAGGCAATATCCATTAGATTTTTAATTTCAGCAAATGGATGAATTTCTCCACTTTGCGTGATACGCAGAATCTTATCACCCATCATTGGCGCTGGATTTACATCCGGAACGAGCAGAAAATTAGATGGGTTGGCGACGGCGAACAAATCTCCATTAGAATTGAAAGCAAGCGCCTGAGGATAATCCAAACCTTCCGCAAAAATTTTTCGCGAGAAAGTACCCGGATCCATCCTGATAATCTCACCTTCTGTTGTAGAAGAGACATACAAGTTTCCATCAGCATCAAAGGCCAGACCGCTCGGGTAGTTCAAATCAGCAACTGGCTTAGGTAAATATTCGCCCGGTTCTAACAGTATTACGCGACCAGGAAATCCTGGAGCGCCCTCACTTGCATACAATCTGCCGTCCAATTGGAAAGCCGCATGTGGAAAGGGTGGAATAAATGAAATGTAATCCATTAACCACGATGCCTGACTATCCCGGCCAACAATGACCATCATGCCGCCATCGTCATTTGGAACAGCAAGTTCTCCACAGGGTGAAACAGCTATATCCATAGGAGTCAGCATGCCGTTGCCAGGCACGACCTCTCGGGTAACACCATCCATTGATACAGCAATAACACCGCCATGCCGCAACTGGCCGCCAATTATTTCATTGCTATTCGGCATCCATTCAATACCGGTCAGCCCATTTTTAGAGACATCAGCAATTTTTTCTGATGTTCCATCCTGATTGATTCGATACACCGCACCGTTAATAGATCTTGATCCAGTTGAAACCAAGATATTATTTTGATCATCGAAAGCGAGTCCCCCTGGTGAGATATCTCCCCCGGGGATATCAGATATTTTCTCTAAATCATAATCAGACAAAGATAATTCATAAACAGCATTTCGGCTAGCAACAATTAATCGACCCTTCGAATCAGTCCGTAATGCCTGCAATTGTGTAACTTCTGACAGCCAAGTTAATTTTCCCTCCGGTGTGATTTGGTATAAGTCGCTTTTTTCTGTACATCTACTTACAGCTAGATACAGATTACCATCCGGCCCAAAACCAAAGCCACTATCGCAGGCAGTTTGAAGTTCCTGTGATTCAATAATAATTGTTTTAACCCACTGACCAGGTTGTGGAATTTGCACATAAGAGACCTCATCAATCACGTACCACTCAGGTGGCTCACAACACGTGCCTGCCATTGGTCTTATATTGATTTGCAGTTCTGATATATCCCCCAAAAGTTCAATCGGTAGTGCATATTCAATAGAATCAGCCATTGCACTCTGGCCTCCTACAACATCACCCAATGGTTCAAATTGATTGTTTTTTATCCTGCCCAGGTTTCCTCGCGGATTCTTGTTGGGGTGAAAACTAATAATAAACTGCTCTTCCGCAGTTTTTACTTCAAGGTCAATCTGCACAAAGTCTGTTGGGGTTTGGTGCGTCTGGATTAGAACATAAAGATTTTCGTCATCTACTGCAGCATGTACAAAAGAAATATCCACACCACCACCCTGATGGTCATCCGGGGCATCAGACAACAATGCTGGCATGTCTTGCCAATCACTTGAATCACCATCGATCGTAATGGGATTTTCAGCCATTTCCTCAGCTGAACCACCTGGAGGGGAAACGCGCGTGATCAATCCCTGAGGATGCATGTGAAGGAAGATGTTCCCTTTTTGATCCATATCGCCCAAATAGCCCCATAAATCATCCACCAACAAAGAAGCGGTGCCATCTTCATGAAGTTTATGAAGGGCATGACCGCGTACATCAAAAACGAGAACATCTCCATCCGGAGTAATGAACAGCTCCTCGGGCATATTGAATGAACTGGGTTTAACAAACCATTCAGCCAAATAACCGGGTTCCTGGATTTCAATATCTGCTGGTTCCAGGCTGCCGAAAGGTACAGGGTTTGTGATTTTTTCTTCACAAACGAAATGGTGCTGATTTATCTCTTCTTGAGCTTCAGAACTGGGTGTTTTTGTATAAGCAAACGGCGTTTCTTTCATTTCAAAACTTTCGGGCTGGCAACCAATCCAGATAAAGCTAATGAAAACCATAAGCCCCGACAAACAAAAAATTCTTCGTGGTTCTTTCATTTTCAACTCCAGTGCAATCTTAAAAAATTATACGCTTCTATTTGATTATTCCAATATTATACGTATAAGACAAATTCATAATCAACCCAAAGAGTGGAAAGCATCGGTTTTATTTTTCAATATGAATGAAAATTTTGGTTTCATTTTTTCCTGGTAATGATTATTTTTTATTATGTTATCAACCTTATTATCCAGCTCTCTGTATTCCTGTGGAATATCTTGAATGCTTTCCAGACGTTCAGCTACCATGTCAAGGTTGTCCAGTTTATTTTCAATTTCTGATTTCTTATCAGGTTGTTCTAATAAAGAGGGGTTATTATAGACCTGCTTCATTAAATCGCTGAAACTGGAATAAGCGATCTCAGTTCAAGCATTTTCGATGAGAGTTCCTGCAGATATGCGGATGTATCAGCCGTGTTCTTCTCGTTAGGAGGCGCTTCGGTTGGACTTGAACCAATCATGGTGCATCCCGCGAGAACGGCTGCAATAATAATGACTGGAAATAATTTGTTCATCCCACACCGCCTGAACGCATCCTGTCATTTCATTATATAGTAACTCGATGCCTGATTCAATGACCGGGTAATTCATAGCTGAGAGGAGCTATGCAAGAAAGAATATATAATAAAACGCATAGGGAAAAGGAGGGCAATGATGAAAAAGGAAATGCAATTCGCTCTGTGTTTTCTCCTGCTCGCAGTGTGCGCCTGCAGCCCGCGGGTGTTGAAATTGGAAAAGCCCAAATCATCTCCGGTCGTTCCCATTGCGGAAACCAGCGAGACCGCATATACCGCTACCATTCCAAAATTCCAGCTTGATAATGAACATGTAATTGAGGAGTTCCGATCGAAACCTTCGATTGAGCTGCAGGACAATTATATCGGGGATATGTATTCGCTGTACCCACAGGCCCACCCCGAGCACCCCGGATATGAAGACCCGCAAGAATTCGCTGAACGGATCAACTCCCACGGCCTGAAATGGATGCGTTTAAGCCTGGATAATTTTGATGGAAATGGATTAAAAGAGAAAAACTCGTATTCCCAGTTTGAAATTGACCCAGCTCAGGAGGCCTCCATTGACGCACTGATTGCGAAGGGAATTGATATCAATTACGCGTTGGTATTCTGGGATGACCAAATCCAAACCGGGGAGGGCTACTCAAGATTCACCAAGGAAGAAGAAATTGAACGCTACCTGGAATACGCGCGCTTTATTGTCAACCATTTCAATGGGCGCATTAAATATTATTCTTTGCTGAATGAGCCAAATATTGGTGCAGGCACCCAACAGTATGTGAAAGCGGATGACTACATCGCGCTGGCCAAACGCGCAATTCCAGCCATACGGGAGGTTGATCCTGATGCTGAAATCATACTCGGAGAGGTAACGCCCCTGATATGGCCCAACGCTATTCAATATTTGTATCAAATCCTGGACACGGAGCTCCTGCCCCTCGCCGACGGCATCTCCTGGCACTCAGCGGGCTGGGCTTCTCCTGAATATATGGAACAGGAATATTACGAATATCAAAACCTGATTGAAGATGTGGTGCAGACAGCAGAGGAGAATGGATTCAAGGGAGACTACTGGACAACCGAAATGCACTGGCGCACAGCGGACAGCCCCCATCCGGATGAGTTTGACGGTTATCACGGGCTGTCCGCGGCAAAGTATCTCGCGAGCAGCATCGTGCAGCACCGGGGGTACGGTTTTCATGTCGGTCTGGCGGAAAATCTGGAACATGAAATCAAGGAGCCGGTAATTGAAAACCTGTGCACGCTGCTGGCGGGCGCGAGTCCAGCGGAAATCCCTGTGGCAGTCGGAGAAGAAATTGACCATCTCAATATGTATGGTTTTGAAACATATGAAGGGGATCTTCTTATCACGATTTGGTCGGATGTAACTGCCCGCGATGATTTTCAAGGGATTGTGACCTCGCTTCGACTCGAGGGGATACAAGCCGACAAAATCACCGGCATCGATGTTCTAAACAGCACACAGCAGGAACTAGTATTTTCCAAGGAGAATGGCGGCGTATCTGTTCCGGATGTTGTAATCAGGGATTATCCGATGTTTTTTAGATTTTCTAAGGAAAACTAATTTTCTCGAAAAAAATCGAAGGTGATCACAAAAAAACTATCCTGATTATTCTTATTTTGAGGTTCTTGAAAGAAAAGAAGCGTGTATCGATATGATATAACGGAAAAATATATACACGCTTCTAATGCATCTTGTCGGCCGAAATGGATACAGGAAGCGAATAACATCATAAACCGTTGTGAAATAAAGCAGCGGTTTTTTATATACGGAATGCTTGTTTGGAGGGCATCATGTCCAAGTGGATAAAACTTGAGATAGTATCCATCTTGCACGTAGCAGCTGGATACTTATTTGGTTTTCTGTGCAGAAAAACAAACCAAATATTTCCTTTTTTGCTCGAGCTTGGCAAAGAATTGCTGAATGTCTTTATCCTCTTTCTGGTGATTTTCTGCATCGCATTTACGACGGCTGGTTTAATGGCTATCCTGATAAAGCAACTTTGGATTGCTGGAGTATCTTATGCTGCTGCAAGCGCGGCAATCTTGCTTGGCTGGGAATCTTATTCCTGGATAAATATTTGCCTGGTTTTCATCTATTGCCTTGCTGGAATTTTTTTCAGTAGTAGTGTTGGTAAAGCATTGAAAGAAAGAATTAAATTCTCCATACAACCGGTGAATGAGAAAAAGGGGCTAATCATATTTGGGTTAATTCTGTTGGTCTGTGGAAGCATTTATTTAGGGGGAAAGGATTATGTTGATTTACAGGGCTTTGAAATCCCCGATACGTATTTTCGGATTTTTATGGAACCAATGAAAGAACAATCTTTATCCCAAATCCCTCCAGAATTACGCCAACAGGAAGCAGATAAAATCGAGCAAGAATTTGAGAAAATGATTAGAGAGCTGCAGGAAAGTAAAATAAAACCGGTGGAACCTTACATTCCTGTGGCAATCGCTGTTATGATGTTCTTTTCGCTCTCCACAATAACAAGTTTAATAATTTTCTTCCCACTTCTGTTACTGGATATTATGGTTAAGCTTATGGTGAAACTGAATTTTGGAAAAATTATAAAAGAAACTCAGGAAGTAGAACGCTTGGTGGTGGAATAGAACTGACCTGACATGAAAATGTCGAAAGATATAATTGT
This sequence comes from uncultured Pelolinea sp., assembly GCA_964412705.1. Lineage (GTDB taxonomy): Bacteria > Chloroflexota > Anaerolineae > Anaerolineales > Anaerolineaceae > Pelolinea. The sequence goes on from CAYPPV010000069.1 coordinate 6,299, forward strand.
TCAACTTTTTCTGAGGGTTTTATGGAAATCGCAAGTTGGATTATTGGAACACTGATTCTTTTGGGATTGCATGCGTTTGTTATAATGCCACTGGCGAAAGCATTATCAAAAAGCCGATTAAAAGGAAAATCATTGGCAGATTCAGAACAATTAATTAATGAAGTATCTGGAGATACCAATGAGGTGAGTAATGAAGTGAAAATTCCAACAGGTATCTATATTTTTTCAGATATTCTTGTTATGGGTATTTCGGGATTTCTTATTGGTTTTGTAACGAAAAGCTTCTTTATTGGTTTTTCTTTGAGGGCGATAGATTGGCCAGGAATGATTGTTTTTATACTCAGCAGCCTGCTTGGCTCATCTCTGTAAATTACCTGATAGACAATGAAATGGTCAACCCATTTCTTAAAGTATTATTATTGAGTCGCCTTCCCCAATTGATTTTCGTGTGCAAAAGCGGTGGAATCCATGGAAACTATGGAAAAATGGGCGCTTTTTAAGCGTAATTTCGGACAAAATAGACGCTGAAGACCCAAAAACACGCCCTAGACACATCTGCGAATGAATGGGGTGTAAATGACACCCCTAATCATCAGGACTGGAAGCGCTGCTCTTTTGGAGTATCTCCAATCTATGCTCCTGCAGAGATCTCCGAAGGTCGGAGGTTTGAATCCTCTCGCCCCAACCAGAGAATTGTACTGAACAGTCTTTATTCACAGGCTGTTTTTCTTTTCAATATGTGATAAACAGCGACAAAATGCGACACTTACTTGAATTAATGGGGTGTGAAACAGGGCAAAGGAAGATGGAGAAAGGGGAATTTATAAACCATAGCTATCACTTGAACCAAAAGATGAATATCAATAAAATATTGCGCCAACACTTATCCGCGCAAGCCCAGGTCTATGGGTTTGCCGCAATCAGATCTTGTTGGCTTTGAACTCTTTACTGGATTTATTAGTTAATTAATAAAAAAATCGAGGGTGTTAGATAAATTGTGTAAATGGGTTATCCTAAAGAAGTAAAAAAAAAGGGGGGGGAAAACCCATGATGAAAAAGAACGAGAAAGACATGCAAGAGCGCATACCCAGCGCAGAAGAAGTGTCTCGCGAGTTGGGTAAGGCTACCTCCATTAATGATTTTTTATGGAAAAGATCTCATCTTTGCGAGGTTAATCTCCAAGACAATCGAAGAAATGCTAGAAGCGGAATTGACATCCCAATTAGGCTATGAACGTTACGAAGCAGCAGGACGCAACTCTGAGAACAACCGCAATAGGCGCTATAAGCACAAAATGTGCACTTCTGGCGGCGCTGCTGACCGGCACCCTTTTGGGCGAGTGGTGACGCATCGAGGAAAACCTGGAGCGCTTGGGAAAACTTCCTGCCGGCGCCGTTCCTGGCGCCCCTCTTCGC
>CAYPPV010000070.1:0-7522 GCA_964412705.1 uncultured Pelolinea sp.
CCAATTGTCCCAGTTATTATCGGGGATGATAAATTGACATTTTTGACATGGAAATCGCTTTTTGAAAATGGCGTTTTTGTTAATCCGGTAATTTCCCCGGCTGTTCCTCCTGGATATCAACTTTTACGGACAAGCTATATGGCCACGCATACAGATAAACAGATTGACCTGGTTCTGGAAATTTTCCAAAAGGTGGGAAAGAAACTATCCATCCTATAAAATAAAAGCAGGACTGCGAATATGCAGCCCTGCTTAAAAAACATTATTTAGAAAACTAGAAAAGGCCCCAATCAAATCCAGATTCCTCTTCCATCATGGTCGGATCCCAGGCTTCTGTCCCATATATAATTTCTGCGGGCATTTTAGCGGCTTCTTCGGCTTTTTTTCTCGCTGATTCCATCATCATTGGCCCATAAGGGCAATAAGGCGTTGTCAAAATCATTGTGATATTAATTTTCTCTTCAGATACTTTGACATTTCTTATCAAACCTAATTGGATGATATCCCTGCCAAGTTCGGGATCTTTTACCTCCCGAAGCGATTCTTTAATTTTCCTGCTCATTTCGGGATGATCTTTTTCAGAATCCCAAGTTGTTGTGCGATCGAGTTTTTTTTCTGCCATTATCTTTTATGAATATAGAAAGTACACATGTTTTCATCGTTTCTAATATGCCGGATCTCATTTTCAGGAATATCTAACAGATTTGCGATAAGCGCTTTGTCAAATAAACAAATTTCAGGATGTTTTTTGCCGATATGATAAAACGGGCAGGAAATTTCGTTGATTCGGTAGCCCTCTTCACTTTTTTCCCATTCCAGATCATATCCTTCCTGGGCCATTATTATTTTGAAGCGATTCAATCTATCCTCAAATGGCATGGAGCTCAAAGTAGAGTGGTATTCCTCTGCAAGGTTTTCCGCCATTTCTTTGAATATCTCTTTCACCTTGACATCAGGAAGTGTCTCTTTCATTTGGGTAATGAGGTTGTTGGTTAATTGGTAATAGCGGGAAGGAAATTTCTCCACACCCTTTTCGGTGAGAGAATAAACCAGGCGAGGTCGACCGACACCGTGCCGTTCTTCTTCAGCCAAGACAAGGCTAGAGGCTTGAAGACTGGTCAAATGATGGCGGACAGAAATGGCGTTGATTCCCACAGATTCTGCAATATCAACTATCGTTGATTTTGGATTCCTCGCCAGAGTCTTTAGTACTCTTTCACGTGTACTTTTCATATTTATTTCTTTTTTATGATATTTTTCACAAGTATAACATAAGCAATATTATTGTCAATATTCTTGATAATTATTATAAATATTGACCAATTACATCCCGTGTGTTATACTCATCGGGAAGTTACAATATTCTGAAAATTATGAATAAAATCAATAATATTGGAGTAATAAAGGGAAATGCCCGGGTTAATAATTAAAGATTTAAATGTCACAGTTGAAGAAAAATCAATTCTAGCGGGAGTTAATCTGGAAGTTCCTTTCGGTGAGATCCATGCCATCATGGGGCCGAATGGAACGGGAAAATCAACACTTGCATATACATTAATGGGGCATCCCAGATATCAGATTGAAGAAGGGGAAATCATTTTCAACGGAGAAATCATCAATAAAATGTCACCGGAGGAGCGTTCAAAAAAAGGGTTGTTTCTGGCTTTTCAATATCCTGTTTCCATTCCGGGTGTTACCGTCGCAAATTTTTTGAGAACTGCCATCAATGCGCATAGAAAATTTGAAAATCCGGACGATAAAGGGATACTGATTCCTGAATTCCGGAAATTAATGCTGGAAAAAATGGAACTCCTGAATATTGAACCAGCCATGGCTGGAAGATATCTTAATGAAGGCTTTTCGGGTGGGGAGAAAAAACGGGTGGAAATCTTGCAGATGGCTATGCTGGAACCAAAAATTGCAGTATTGGACGAGACCGATTCCGGGTTGGATATTGACGCACTGAGAATAGTCTCTGAAGGGATCAATACCTTAATGAATAAAAATTTGGGTATTCTTGTAATTACTCATTACCAAAGGATCTTGAATTATCTAAAGCCTGATGTGGTACATGTGATGGTGGATGGAAAAATCCTACAGTCAGGCGGGCTTGGCCTTGCAATAAAGCTTGAAGAGCAGGGATACGAGTGGATCAGGTCGCCTAAGGCGGGATAAAAGACCAACCTCAATCACGCAACTGCCTACGAAGTTTAATAAAATTTTCATGGAAAAAAATCTTTCACAGCAATTCATAGAACGACTGGGTGCTAGAAAAACAAATTTCAAAGATCCGGAAAAATACTTTTTTCGATCTCAAAAAGGTCTTTCCCGAACGGTTGTTGCACAAATTTCCAAAATGAAGGATGAGCCGGATTGGATGAGAGATTACCGGCTGAAGGCATTTAATCAGTTTATGAGTATGCCGCTTCCACAATGGGGGCCGGATTTAAGGGATCTGGACCTGTATGATCTGTATTATTATGTTCGTCCGACTGAGGAGAACAGCACAAGCTGGGACGAGGTTCCGGAGAATATCAAAAATACGTTTGACCGCCTTGGAATTCCGGAAGCGGAAAAAAAATTTCTTGCTGGTGTTGGCGCTCAATATGAATCGGAAATGATCTATCACAACATCCAGAAACAGCTGGAAAATCAGGGCGTCATTTTCCTGAGCATCGAGGATGGGCTACGCCAATACCCAGATATCTTCCGATCCCACTTTGGAAAAGCTGTGCCATATACGGATAACAAGTTTGCAGCGCTCAACAGTGCGGTATGGTCAGGCGGATCCTTCGTTTACATACCGCCGGGTGTTCGGGTTGAATTGCCCCTGCAGGCATATTTCCGACTAAATATGGCCAGCATTGGGCAGTTCGAACGGAGCATCATTATCGCCGATGTAGGTTCACAGGTTCACTATGTTGAAGGCTGCACGGCCCCACAATATTCACGAAATTCATTCCACAGCGGAGTTATTGAAATATTTGTGAAGAAAAATGCGAGGGTACGCTACACAACCATACAGAACTGGTCTACCAATGTATACAACCTGGTTACTCAGCGCGCGATGGTCTACGAAAAAGGAACAATGGAGTGGGTTGATTCCAATCTTGGTTCAAAAACTACAATGAAATACCCGGCATGCTATCTGATGGAACCCGGTGCTCACGGAGAAATTTTGTCGATGGCATTCGCGGGAAGCGGGCAAATTCAGGACACCGGAGGCAAAATGCTCCATTTTGCGAAAAATACAAGCAGCAAAATAACCTCAAAATCCATCAGTAAAAGCGGGGGCAGGTCTTCTTTCCGGGGTCTGGTTTATGTGCAGGAAGGAGCCGAAAATTCCAGATCCAATGTTGTGTGTGATGCGCTCATTCTGGACCCTGATTCGAGGTCAGATACCTATCCGGACATCATCAGTGGAGAGGACAACGTATCTATCGGCCATGAAGCATCCGTTTCAAAAGTGAGTGAAGAACAGTTATTCTATTTGAAAAGCAGGGGCTTATCAGATGATGAAGCAACCACAATGGTTGTATCAGGTTTCATTGAACCGCTGGTAAAAGAATTGCCAATGGAATACGCGGTAGAAATGAACCGTTTAATTCAAATCCAGATGGAAGGGTCCGTTGGTTAGCCGATGACAAGTGAACAGTTGATTGAAACAATTGATAGGACCATCAGCGAAAAAGAAGCGGAAAACAGCGATTCCTTTTCTTTTATGAAAGAATACCAAAAAGCATATCAGAAAGATGTTTTGATTGATGCCAAAATACTAAAGCACCTAAAAAAACTCCCGTCTATTGACTGTCTCGAAATTCCAGCAAAACCGACTTTCCGCACGCTGACTAATAGAGAATTTTCAAAACTGGGATTAGAGGATGAAGAGAATACGTCTGCGTTTTTACAAGTCTCCGAAGAAGTATGCAGCCAATGGATTGATGAGAATTTGAAAAATATAGGACTGACAATTTTGGATTCATCCGAAATGGATAAAATACCGCAGAAGATAATCGAAAAATATATCAATGCAATTTCCAATTCAAATATCGACAGGATTACATCTTCTGCCGGGATGTTGGCCAGGCATGCTTTCCTGATCTATCTGCCTGAATCCGTAATCCTGAAAAAGCCAATATCCATCCATATAAATCCGACAGGCAAAACAAATTATTTCCCTTTGTTATTATGGTTATATGTTGGAAAAGGATCTTCGGTTAATCTAAGTATAAAAAGTTCATATAAAGGCACAGATTCATCATCTTATCTGCTTCCAGTTGAAGTGAGGGCTATTGTTGAGGAAGATGGTTCAGCAGAATTATTTGAGATACAAGATCTGAATGAAAACGGGGTAAGCTTCCCATATCATGAATATCACCTGGCAGAAAGAGCCCGGTTAGAAAGTTTTCTTTGTGAAAATGGCACCACTTTCTCAAGAAGAACGATGATTGTGAATTTGGAGGGAACTCAATCCGAAGCGAATCTGACGGGAATATATAAACCAACCGGCAGTCAGAAGCTTATTTTCGATACGGTTCAGAACCATATGGCATCTTTTACTAAAAGCGATCTTGAGTTCAAAGGCGTCCTTGACGGAGAGTCGGAGACAATCTGGAAGGGGAATATTTATGTGGAAAAAGGCACGAGGGGCGTGGATGGTTACCAGAGAAATGAAAATATTTTGATGGAAGCATCAGCTTATGCAGAATCCATACCTGGATTGGAAATTATCGCGGACGATGTCAGATGTTCTCATGGCGTGACTCTCAGCAGTATTGATAAGGACCAGCTATTTTACATGAAAAGCCGTGGAATTCAGAAAGAGGATGCTATCGATTTGATTTCCTATGGATTTCTACAGTCGGCTACCATACGGATTCATAATGACCATTTTAAAAAAATGGCAGAAGACTGCCTGAATATTAAAAATAAATAAAATATTTTGATTTTCAAATCTCTTTATGCTAAAATCTTTTGGTTATCTTTTTAGAAACAGGAGTTTAACGAATTAATGGCATCTGTACCGTTTATGCGGCCTCCCACAACCGACGAAAGCTATAAAGTAGGGGATGTTGTTGAGGCTTACTGCGATCATGAAAAGGGAAACCAACGAATCAAGGGATGGTTAAAGGGGACAATTGTGCAAATTGACGGAAAGCTAATAGCCGTGCAATTTCGCGACGATGTGTATCTGACTGATGGATGGATGGTTCCCGACCATATCCTCTGGTTTCCGCAGCATTCGCCGAATCTGCGCAAGATAAAATCCGAAAGTAAAAAGTAAAATCTATCATGCCCGGCAAATTTGACATCAAAGCGATTCGAAACGATTTTCCGATTTTGAACCGTATGGTACACGGCGATAAAAAAATGGTATACCTGGATTCTGCAGCCACGACACAAAAACCCGTGCAGGTCATCAATGCGATGAATCAGTTTTACCGGGAATCAAATGCCAATATTCACCGCGGCATTCATACCTTGGCTGAAGAGGCAACCCAACGATATGAATCTTCCAGGCAAAAAATTGCTGATTTTGTAGGGGCAGAAAGCCCATCCCAAATTATTTTCACACGAAATACCACAGAATCAATCAACCTTGTCGCACATTCATGGGGGGCAGAATTTCTTAATGAAGGTGATCTGCTTCTCCTGTCGGAAATGGAGCATCACTCCAACCTGGTTCCATGGTATATGTTAGCCGAAAAGAAAAATCTGGCAATTGAATTCATCAAGGTTCTCGAAAACGGCATGCTTGACATGCAGCAGTATGACCGGCTGCTTAATGAAAAACCAAAATTAATTGCTTTTACCCACATGTCCAATGTTCTGGGAACCATTAATCCTGCAAAAGAATTAATTGAGAAAGGGAGAGCTGCCGGTGCTGTTATTATGGTAGACGGGGCACAGTCTGTACCTCACTTTGCAGTTGATTTACGAGAAATTGATCCCGACTTTTACGCTTTTTCTGCGCACAAAATGCTGGGACCGAGCGGTATTGGTGTGCTGTACGGTAAAAAAGAAATGCTTGAAAAGATGCCGCCATTTCTCGGCGGCGGGGATATGATCAAGAGCGTATCATTCGATGGATTTACAACAAATGCGCTTCCCTATAAATTTGAAGCAGGTACGCCGGCGATCGCGGAGGGGATTGGCTTTGGTGCTGCCGTTGACTATCTGGAAGAAATTGGTATGGACCAAATCCAGATGCATGAAGCTGAAATAACCAGCTATGCCATGGAAATGATTCATGAATTAAAAGATATTCATGTAATCGGGCCGGATCTTAGATATAAGGGCGGAGTCATATCCTTTTATATGGATGATATTCATCCTCATGATGTCGCTCAAATTCTGGATTCGGAAGGCGTAGCTGTCAGAGCAGGACACCACTGCGCGATGCCGCTGCACAGGCGATACGGCATACCCGCAAGCACAAGAGCCAGTTTCTATCTTTACAATACGAAGGAAGATGTGGATTCGCTTATCGCCGGACTCAGGAAGGTTAGAAAGATTTTTAGCTAGGTTTACGCCATGGAAGACCTGTATAGAGAAATCATCATTGACCATTATAAGAATCCCCGTTTTAAAGGGAAGATTAGTGACGGCCAGTATCATTTCGAAGATGAGAACCCGTTATGCGGAGACCATATCGAAATCTTTTTTAAAACAGATAAGGAAGGGGTCATTCAGGAAGCGAAATTTGACGGGCACGGTTGCGCCATATCCATCGCATCCGCGGATATGCTTCTAGAAACCCTTGAAGGAAAGAATATTGAAGAGGTCAAAAAATTAACCAAGCAGGATATTCTGGAGCTCCTTGGGATCGAATTAAGCCCGGTGCGGCTGAAATGCGCCTTACTTTCTCTTAAAGTGGCAAAAGCTGCTGCCTATGGGCTGAATGAAGCCGGCGATGTACTATTGGCATAGGTCAAACGCGAGGGAGTCATAAGGTTAATGAGAAAAAGACGCCACAATTCTTATGATGTCGAAACCCTCTGCATATTGCCGCTCTGCCAAAGCGCCGTTGCGAATCAGGATAGCTCTGGTTAATTCCTTGCTGAAATAATATTTATCTTCATAGCTTTTATAAGCGGCTAAAGAAGCAATCTTTTTCGCAACATCCTGTTCCCATACTTCAACCAGAAACGTCGGAAAAAAACCGTGACTGCTTCGGATGACGTCATAGCCAAACAGGGATATCCCTCTAAATGCACGCATGCTTTCATTGGTGACAACCCCATGATCCTGGTGCAGGTCGGAAACCGTATGAACAAATACTGCGTCCGGGTTCAATTTGTTTTTCAGAGAAATAAGATATTCCAAGATTTCTTGCCGATCGTGGATGAATCTGCGTGTTGTGAATTCTCCCAGGTATACATTTTCTCTTTTTACCTGAAGGATTTCCATGCTGTTGTAATGTTCCTTAACAAGATTTTTTAGCGAGGGATTCTTCTGGTTGTCGCTAAGCGTAATACAGAAAACGTCGGAATGATTCACTATATTGGCAATGAGTGCACCA
>CAYPPV010000071.1:0-7518 GCA_964412705.1 uncultured Pelolinea sp.
CCCGGAAGATTTACGATTTCATACGCGAGATGGTAACATTTATCAGCCCATTTATATCCCATTAAATCCAAAAGGCGAAAAATCTGTTTTAAATAAAGTGACTGCCGGACATCAATTACATAAATTGATTGGTCAAGATCATATTCCTTGAATTTCATAATGGCTAATGGGATATCCTTTGTTGGATAGAGAGAAGTGCCATCCGACCGTAGCATCACCAATACCCGATATGTATCCTCTGTACCCATCAGCTTATCCAGATCAACAATAACTGCGCCCTCCGGCCGTTCATCCACCGCAAGACCCTTATCAATCAATTCGCTGACAATTTCTTTTCCGGGTTCCTCGACCTCACTTTCAAAATAAATTCGGTCAAAATGGATGTCAAGCATTTCGTACACATCATGAAAGGCATCCATGGACCATTTACGGGTATTTTTCCACAAGTTAACGATTTCAGGTTCTTTACGGTCCCACCTTAAAAAAAGCTCACGGATTTCCTTTTCATATTCAGGGTTATCTTCAATCCTGTTCACTGCTTCCGCATAGATATCACCCATCCATTTGGTTTTTTTATGATCGGGGGGAACCTCGCCATCATGAAAATTCATGTAATTCCATAGCCATTTAATTACATGGAGGCCAATGTCCCCGATATAGTTCGCGCGTATCACCTCATTGCCAGCAAATTCCAGGATACGGCAAACTGCTGAACCAAGTACCATGTTGCGAAGGTGGCCGACATGAAAGGCTTTATGAGTATTCGGTTGGGAAAACTCCACCATTATCTTTTTGCCGGTGTCCTCGCCCTTCCCATAGCAGTTTCCAGAGGTTAAAACCGAATCAACAATTCTTGCCGCATAATCATTTATATTAAAGAAAAAGTTCAAATACCCCCTGACTGATTCCAATTTATCAAACTGCTCTGGAAGTTGAAGCTCCATTTTTACTAGATCGGCAATTAGAGCTGCTCTTTTTCCCACACTTAAATCGGGGTGAATCTGCGGGTTGCCGGCTGCAGTGGCAAACAAAGAGGTAGATAAACCCCACTGACCGCTGAAGGGAATCCAGGTCCACTTAAAGTCTGAGGGTACAATGTTCTGACTATTCAGTACCTGAATAATCTTTTCTTCTAAAATTGTTTTTTCCCGCTCAAACATAGCCTAATTCTAACCTGATGAAGATAAAAGCGGGAGTAATTTTTACTCCCGCTTAAAATTTTGATTAAGGAAAATTTCTATTTTTCAAGAACCGCGAGCTGTTTCATCAGTCGGCTTTTTTTCCTGGCAGCATTATTCTTATGAATCACACCTTTAGAAGCCGCTCGGTCAAGCTTGCAGATAGCTTCTTTGACTTCAGCAACCGCTTTTTCGCGATCACCGTCCATAATCGCTTCCCGCGCCTTTTTAACCTGAGTGCGAGCACTTCCCCGAAATATTCTATTCAGCAAGCGGCGTTTTTCATTCTGCCGGTTTCTCTTAATAGCTGATTTAATGTTTGCCAAAACTTCCTCCGATACCTATTTTATAAGAGACGCTATTTTACTTTAGACAATGAGAATTGTCCAGCATTATTTTTATAATAACAAAGTAGGTATTTTTCCACAGCTTGCTGCGAAATTGTCCACAAAATCCATCCCAACAGGTGAAATCCTGTAACGCCTTATAACTTGCTGCGAGGATAGGGATTTCAAGTATTTTGTTTTACTCTGCCTTATTTATCATCCAGCGCTGTCAATCCCGGCAATTTTATTCCCTCCAGCATCTCAAGCGAAGCTCCGCCGCCCGTACTGACATGCGTGATCTTATCAGCCAGTCCTGCTTTTTTAATTGCCGAAGCGGAATCCCCGCCACCTATGATGCTGACAGCATCGCTATTGGCCACTGCCTTGGCAATCTCAAAAGTCCCTTCAGCAAAATTAGGCATTTCGAATACACCCATTGGCCCATTCCACACTACTGTTTTTGATTCCTTAATCACTTTTTCAAAATTCTTTATCGTTTGGGGACCAATATCCATTATTCGCCAGCCTTCGGGAACCGGTCCAACATCCACCACTTTTTTCTGGGCATCGTTTTCAAATCTATCTGCTATTACGACATCAACAGGCAGGCGGAGCTTGTTTCCGCCCTCTTCTGCCAATTCTCTCGCAGTATCCAGAACATCATCCTCAACCAATGATTCACCGACAGGGTACCCCTGCGCCTTAAAAAAGGTATTCGCCATACCTCCGCCAATTAATACGGTGTCCGCTTTTTTCAGCAGATTTTTTATTACACCAATTTTGTCGCTCACCTTTGCACCACCAAGTATCGCTACAAACGGTCTTTCAGGGTTTTCGATTGCCTGATCGAGGAATTTAATTTCTTTTTCCAAGAGATATCCGGCGACGGATGGCAAAAATTCCGTAACGCCCACAGTCGATGCGTGAGCCCGGTGGGCAGTGCCAAAAGCATCATTTACAAATATCTCCGCCTGGCATGCCAATTCTTTAGCCATTTCGGGATCATTCTTCTTCTCACCTTCATGAAAGCGCGTATTTTCTAGCAGAAGAATTTCTCCAGGTTTGAGTTTAGAAGCGGCAGTTTTTACTTTTTCTCCGATACAGTCGTCAACAAACTTAATTTCTTTTTTCATTAAATCAGATAATTTTCTTGCCACAGGTTCCAGACTGTAGGCTGGATCGGGCTCGCCCTTTGGGCGCCCCAAGTGAGAGCAGAGAATAACTGCAGCATTATGATCAACTAAGTATTTGATTGTTGGTATGGCGGCTTGAATCCTAGTATCATCCGCCACTTTTCCCTGATCGAGTGGAACATTGAAATCCACTCTCACAAGGACTTTCTTGCCTTTTACCTCAATATTCTCAATTGTTTTTTTATTAAACATGTTCCCTCACTTTCTTAACTGATTAAAAAAGACGTAATCTGTTTTTGGGTTCAGATTACGTCTTGCTAACATTGTGATATTTATTTACAAACTTTTTGCCATTAAGGCAGCTAAATCGGCTGTGCGGCAGGAATAACCCCATTCATTGTCATACCATGTAACAACCTTAATAAGATTCTTTCCCACAACCATGTTCTTGTCAAGGTCTACGATTGATGAGCGAGAATCACCCTTGTAATCCATTGATACCAATTGATCTGCATAGGTACCCTTACTGACTCCCAAAATGCCTTCTAACGCCCCTTCCGAAGCTTCAACAAAGGCAGCGTTTACTTCCTCTACAGTTACGGGTTTCTCTACTGTCGCCACAAAATCAACTATGGAAACAGTTGGTGTTGGAATTCTTAGAGCGTACCCATCGAATTTTCCTTTGAGTTCGGGGATTACGAGCGCAACTGCTTTCGCGGCTCCGGTTGTCGTCGGGATAATGTTTAATGCTGCTGCACGCGAACGACGCATGTTCTTATGGCCCTGGTCCAGAATCATCTGGTCGTTTGTATAAGAATGGATCGTGGTCATAACACCACACTCAATCTTGAACAGATCGTTGACCACTTTTGCCGCTGGCGCAAGGCAGTTAGTTGTGCAGGAGGCATTTGACACAATATGGTGCTTGTCCGGATCATACTGATCTTCATTCACACCTAAAACCACAGTCAAATCCTCATTCTTTGCAGGAGCAGAAATAATCACTTTCTTTGCCCCGCCCCCTTCTATATGCGCATTCGCTCCCGGTTTACCTTTTTCAGGATTTCCCAGCGCGTCTCTGAAAACACCTGTTGACTCAACTACAATTTCCACACCCAAATCTTTCCAGGGAAGCTTCCCCGGATCTCTCTCTGCCAATACATGAACTTTCTTCCCATCGATTAGAAGGTCATCATCATCTGCGACTTCCACACTTCCTTCATATTTTCCATAATTGGAATCATACATAAACAAATGGGCGTTCGTATAAACATCAAAAAGATCATTAATTGCGACTACTTCTATTTCACCTTCATGCAACTCGTTAATAGCTTTAAGAACCTGCCGGCCAATCCGGCCAAAACCATTAATACCTACTTTGACAGTCATAATATTTTTATCCTCCAATAGAAATTTTTTGAATTTTACCACGCGCGAAAAATCAGAGTTCTATTGAGAAGACTGAACAGAAATCGCGTGGCTTTCGCCCAGGGGGCCGGTTCGCTCATTGTAGAGGTCCATCACTACCTCAGCAAGTTTGGCGGAGTCATGCCGCCAAGGATTCTCATGATCTACAAGTGGAGCAAAATAGACCGAGTGCTGTTCTTCGATGCCGGCATCAGGAAGAACAAGCTCAATCTTGTTTGAACCAGACGTGGAGATATCATTATTGCAGATTACCAAATCGATATGTGTGTCCTTCAAATATCGTTCAATTTCCTCAACATAATTGCTTGTGGAATATCCAAGGGTTTCCCCCTTCTGGTTTGCTACGTTGCAGACAAAAAACTTCAATGCGGTGCTCTCCCGGATCGCATCTGCGAGCCCGGGTACAAGCAAATTTGGCAGCACACTGGTGTACAAACTTCCTGGCCCGATGATGATCAAATCCGCATTAAGAATCGCCTGGATGGCCGGCGGGAAAGCAAGGGGGTTATCCGGCTCCAACCAGATATGTTTAATGCTCCCTTCCAATTTCGAGATAACACTTTCGCCAACTACCTTGATTTCATTTTCATTGTTGGCCATCTGAATTTCTGCAACAAGTATTACATCATGCAGAGTTGCTGGAAGCACCCGGCCTTTCACTGCAAGCACTTTTCCTGATTCGGCAACTGCGTCTTCGAAACTGCCGGTGATATCCGTCAGGGCACTGATAAAAAGATTGCCCAGAGAATGTCCATTCATTCCTGCGCGCTCACCGAACCGGTACTTAAATACATGAGAAAGCATCTCTTCATCGTTAGCGAGGGCGGTCAGGCAGTTGCGGATATCCCCTGGAGGAAGAATCCCAAGATTTTTCCTCAACTCTCCAGACGAACCGCCGTCATCTGCAACCGTGACAATTGCGGTTATATTATGAGTGTGATTCTTCAATCCCCTCAAAAGAGTTGAGAGGCCTGTCCCCCCGCCAATTGTCACAATTCTCGGGCCTTTTTCCTTCCTTTTGTAATCAGATAATGTTTCAAAAAAATGCTGTCCCGGTTTTAAAAAAGGTTTAAGAATCGATTGTTTAAGCTGCAGCAAACCAATAAACAAAAAAACCAACCCGGACCCGCCAAATATGAGAGACCGCAGCCATCTCGGAAGTGATGACAAAGAAATGAAATTAAGAATCGATCTTACCCATGTGATTTCTGTTTCCCAATAGACATCAATTACCAAAACAGCAAGTCCAAGTGCTATGAGGGTCGTTCCAATCAATACAACCAGTACCCACCGCTTGATTCCCAATCCAGGTTTTAACCAAGCGAATAGATTAATCGAAATTTTTTGCAATTCCCTGGTAATTTTTTTTGATAGATGAGCCATTTTGTAAAAAAATCATAGCAGTCTTTGTCTAAATCGTCAATGAGACCCCAAATGGGTAGTTATAATTATTCTATGGATGTATATATCACACTGGATATCGGGGGCACCAACACGAGATGCGCTGTTTTTTCACACGGAAACCTCAAACCAGTTGAAATTAAGAAAATCCCGACCTACATAAAAGACCAAAAAGCCGAAGAGCGGATCATCCAGCTAATCAAGCAGGTTTGGAAAGATGAATACAATGTAAGAGGAATCTGCGCGGCTGCACCGGGTTCCATTGACATTTCCTCTGGAATGGTGATCTTGGCACCAAATATTCCAGGTTGGAAAAACCTTAAATTAAGGGATATTTTAAAAGAAAATTTTGAGACAAAAATATTTATAAATAACGATGCCCGTTTAGCTGCTTATGGTGAATGGAAACAAGGCGCAGGAGTCGGCCACCATACACTTCTTTATTTTACAATCAGTACAGGAATTGGCGGTGGCGCTATCATCCAGGATACCCTGCTTGAGGGTGATTTCGGAATAGCAACCGAGATGGGCCATGTTTACTTGGTGGATGATGGTCCTCTTTGCGGATGCGGCAAGCGGGGGCATCTGGAAGCGCTGGCTTCCGGTACTGCGATTGAAAATTATGTAAATCAAAAAATAAAAGAAGGGGAAAAAACCAGTCTTGCCAAAGGTTCCTCTACCAAGGATGTGGCAGATGCGGCAAGAAAAGGCGATAAACTGGCTATAGCGGCTTTTGACCGCGCCGGTTTCTATCTTGGGCGAGGAATTGCGAATTATCTGCATATATTTAATCCCAGCTGTGTTATTTTCGGAGGTGGTGTAGCCCAAAGCGGAGAATTGTTATTTGGTCCCTTCAAGAAGTCACTTAAAGAACATATCCTGAGCCAAAAATATCTGGAAAACCTTCAAATAAAAAATGCTATGCTGGGGGATGATGTGGGATTGATCGGGGCGCTGGAATACCTGAAAGACCGGACTTGAGCTTTGTTTGAAAAATTTTTTACATTATTCTTATTTAATCCTGTTTTAATAAACGGAAGTTATTAAGAATGCTACCAGACATTAGAGTACGACAAAGAGATTATCTTCTGGAAATTTCCAGAGCTTTAACAAAAGAACTGGACCTGGATTCTCTTTTAGAGAGAATCTTGAAGATTTCCATTGAGATGCTAGCCGGACGTGCTGGTCTAATCGCTATCCGGAAGGAAGCGGGCGGTTGGGAGACCCGTGTCTCTTCTGGCATTTCCGCAAATTTTCTTGAAGAGCTGTCGCCCCTTTTGGCAAAAATCGAGCGGTCTGCCGATCCGAAAGATAAAGAAATTCCTTTGGTAAACCGGATATTAAACCGATTAACCCATTCAGCTTCCTTAGGATTGCTAAGCGGAGTCGGCCTCCCAATGATTACTCAAAATGATGTGCTTGGGGTCATATTTATCTTCAGGGGATATCCAGGTGTCTTTTCCACCAATGACCGCAATATTCTCAGCAGTTTTGCTAACCAGGCTGCCATAGCAGTTCGAAATGCAAAACTTTATACAACAGTCACCAAAAATAAACAGTATCTGGACACAGTATTGGATTCTGCCGCTGATGGAATATTGATCATTGGCCCAAATCAAGCCATCGAGAGATGCAACCCGGCTTTTTCAAGAATGATATCAATGCCAGAGGAAGAAATTGAAGGAAAAATGCATGCGGATGTGGTCAAGTTTGACAAATTGACATATGAAACCACATTGGAAAAAGCCGTTGCGGGGGGATGGCCACTGAATCCGCATGCACAATTATACGTTGAGGGCGACCTCGCGCGCAGGTATTCTCCCCCGCTTCCTGTAGGCATTACATATGCGCCCGTTCTCAATCAAGAAGGTTCTCTCGCAAGTATTATTGCCACAATCCGTGATATTACACGATTCAGGCAAGCAGAAGAATTAAAGAGCACATTTATTTCCGTCATCAGCCATGAATTGAAGACGCCAGTTGCATTAATTAAGGGTTATGTATGCACACTGCTGAGAGAAGATGCGGATTGGGATGAGCATTTCTTAAATG
>CAYPPV010000072.1:0-7508 GCA_964412705.1 uncultured Pelolinea sp.
AGAAAAACAGAAGATTATCCATATAAATAATTTACAGGACCAGATAACATCTTTAAAAGAATCGCCCCAGTTTAAGAATGAGGGTTTCGTTGCATACTTTGGCGTGCCGCTGATTTCAAAAGGGAAAGTGATGGGTGTTCTGGAATTGTTCCACCGCTCTCCGCTTACACCTAAGCAAGAATGGATGAATTTTCTTAACACTCTAACCTCCGAAACTGCTATTGCGGTTGACAACGCACTGCTGTTCAGGAATCTTGAAAAGACTAATATGGACCTGGTGGTTGCTTATGAAACAACCCTGGAGGGATGGGCAAAAACGCTTGAACTTCGGGACAGGGAAACTGAAGGTCACAGCCAGCGAGTGATGGAATTGACTCTCAGATTGGCGCACAAATTTGGAATAGATGCAAATGAGCTGGTCCATATGCAGAGGGGGGCCATACTGCATGATATTGGTAAGATGGGAGTCCCGGACAGCATTCTTTTAAAAAAAGGTCCGTTAGATGAGGAAGAATGGGATATTATGAAAAAACACCCGGTGTTTGCCCATGAGATGATGTCCAATATTCCGTTTCTCAGGGAAGCAATTGATATTCCATACTGCCACCATGAGAAGTGGGATGGCAGTGGATACCCGCAGGGTTTGAAGGGTGAAGAAATTCCCTTGTCTGCCCGGATTTTTGCGATTGTGGATGTTTGGGATGCCCTGCGTTCGGACAGGCCTTACCGGAAAGCCTGGTCAGATAAGGATGTCATCAAATATATTCAAGAACAATCAGGGAAACATTTCGACCCCCGGGTGGTCAAGCTTTTTCTTGAGGTTATAAGAGAAAACGGAATATATTCTCAAGATTAGATCATAAATCTGTCGATCAATGCCCCAATTATTTTGAATTATTATGTATAAAGTTCCCTGGTAATTCCCAATTTATTTTTGATGATGAATCAGAATAGGAAAACCATCATTGGTTTCTACAAAGCCCAATTTTTTATATAAATGCAGAGATGCTCGATTGTTCTCCTGGGTGTTAACGGTGATCTCATTAATCCGTAGTGTGTTGAAATGACGGAGCATATTGACTACTAAAGCAGTGCCATACCCTTTACCTTGATACTCGGGCAGTACAGCCAAACGGGCGATGTGGGCTCTGCTCCTTTGAGATGTGCTCATCTGAAATGCGGCAATCTCTTTAGATTTCAATAAAATTGTTGAATAACTAGTCTGTTCATAGGCGCTTTTAATTGCTTCAAGAGGGTGACGCCAAATTTTTTCGAAACATTTTTCGTCAATTTCAGCCACAGTTGGTAAATGTTTCCTGTCCATCGGGCGAATTTTAAATTCCCCGCTATTAACTTTCGGAATTCCCAACCCTTTCCATTGAAGCTGGACTACATTTTGGTAAACAGAAAATCCGTATTTCAGAAGCAGGTTTCTCATCCAGTCCAGATAAGCAATAGAAGTTATGATGGCGCCCTTCGAATGGCTCATTATCCATTTTCTGGCTTTATTAAAAAGAAGATCAAAGTATTCATCAATACCAGATATTTCAATTCCTGCAAAAAGCCGTATCCAGAATATATCCTGTACCTCTGAGGGACAGATCAGAATAGCTTGAATTTCTCTATCTTTCTCCAGCAGAAGAAAGGGTGATTCACCCATCCAATCAATGGGTTTTCGCCAGTCCAGATGGCGATGGATCAAGATGTCTTTCCGACGCAGGAATGTTTTTATTCGATTTGAATCGGATACGCCCGCACTACGAACTTGCATGTTCATTCAGGTTAAAATCAATAACCATCAATCTTCTTGAATGTTTTGATTTCTTTTGATGTCAACCAACTTTTTGAGCGATTCTGCTATTTCATGCATCTTTTGGTGATCAAGGCCCATTAATCTATTAGCAGCCAGGATTGCTTCCTGACTGTCATCATGCTTGATAAATTCCTGTATCTCTTCAGGCAGAGACTGGAAGTCATCATATAATTTTTGCTGTGACTGCCACTGACCGACAGGACTTTCATTGTCGAAAAGAATGTTCGGATCCAGATCAAGTGCCTGGTCCAGCCTCATCAGGTCATCCAGCGGTATTTCTATGGGTTTATTTAGATATCGTTTTATGCGGGATGCGGGAATGCCAGTGTCATGAGCTAAATCTTTCTGGTTCAACCCAGCCTTTTCAACAGCAATCTGGATATGTGTGCGAATGATCTGATTGCGTATATTTAATAATTTTTCGATCTGTTCTGCCTTTGGTGTATATAGATATTTTTCCAGTTTCCCGCTGTCCACCAAAATAAAAATTGGTACGCGGTAAAGATATGATAAGGTTTCCAATTGCGGAAGGGTTGGTATGGATTTTCCGCGCTCATAATTTCTCAAACGGCTGGCAGGGATTCCCAATCGTTCTGCAGCTGCCTTAAGAGAGAAGCCACGGTTTTCTCTGGCGCTTTGGAGCGCTTCGGGCAGATAATCAAGTTGCAAATGATCCATTTCTTTCATTTGATTTTTTCCTCCTCATGAAATAAAGTATCATATTAATTATCATTCAAACACCACTGACCGCCTGCCATCACTTTTTCTGGAGAAAGATCTTTGATTTGTTCAATATTCATATTATAGATATCGCCGGAAATGACAACCAGATCTGCGGGATTCCCCTTAGAAATTCTTCCCCTCTGCGAATTACCAGCAGAGATCTGTGGATTGATTATGTAGGACTCAAGTGCTTTTCCCAGGGACAGGCAATGCTCTGGATACCAGCTTGGTTTCTTCTTCGAAAGATTGATAGGTTTTCTTGTGATGGCAGCATACAGACCCCAAAAAGGGTTGGGAGATTCAACCGGCGCATCCGAACCAAAAGATAGCAAAACCCCGGCATCGTAAATGCTTTTCCACGCGTAAGCATCCTGGCAGCGCGCTCCCCAATGTGTCTCCGCCATTTCGCGGTCAGAGATGGCATGGATTGGCTGCATGGACGCCGCAATTCCCATTCGTGCCATGCGCCTTACATCGCTTCTTTGAATAATCTGAACATGCTCAATTCTTGGCATAAACTTTGAATCCTGGAATAACCCCTCGCTTTTCAGTTCTTCCAGGCCGCTGATCACAACCTGGTTAGCCCGGTCACCGATCGCGTGGATGGCCGGGCAAATGCCCATTTTAAGGGCTTTCCGGCCGATCTCCAGGACATCATGCGAATTCAGAAAAAGCATACCCTTCGAAGTGGAATGATCATAAGGCGTCAGCATGGCCGCTGTCTGGGTTCCCAGCGCGCCGTCTGCAAAGAGCTTCAACCAGCCAATTTTTATCCAGGAAGAACCCTCACCGCTTTTCAAACCCTGTTCAATAGCAATATCGAGATCATCATATGGAATGCCCTTTAAAACGCGTATCTGAAGTTTTCCTTCCGATTCTATTTCCTGAAGGAGGGACAGGCATTCCCACTGGTCAAAGTCATGGACGGAAGTGATGCCAAATTTCAGCAGCTCTTTCTGCGCTTTCAGTAGCGCATTTCTTTTTGTCTTTTTATCAGGAGATGGAATAACTTTCTCCACCATCCGCATTGCGCTTTCATAGAGAATCCCGGATGGCATACTTTCCTTATTTCTACCAATTTTTCCCCCGGGTGGATCTTCGGTATCAACTGTAATGCCCGCACTCCGCAGAGCAGTAGAATTCACCCATGCACTATGAAGGGATTTGTGAGTTAAATAAACAGGATGACCAGGGGCTATTCGGTCAAGGTCCTCTTTTTGAGGAGATGCCCCTTCCAATAAATTATGGTCCCAACCGTGCCCAAGTATCCATTGCTTGGTCTCAGCCCTCTTTACCTCTTTATGAACTAGATCCAAGCATGCATCCATAGAGAGAAAATCACAGCGGATTCGCTGGAGACTTAGACCGTATTCGAGCAGGTGGAGATGGCTGTCAGTAAAACCGGGCAGGACAGTCATGCCGTTTAGATCCACAATCTCTGCGCTATCCCCAAAACGCGCGATTATTTTTTCGGAAGATCCCGCATCAAGAATCGCACCATCCCTGACCGCAACTGCTTCCACATGTGGCAACTGGGGATCATAGGTATGAACGCTTGCATTGGCCAGGATAATGGTTTTCAAAGTTATCCTGAAATGGACTTGATAATTGCTTCCAGTTCTTCCAGCGAGTAATAGTGGATAACGATCGTTCCCCCCTTTTTTCCCTGATTGATGGAAATTTTCGTTCCCAATTTGGTGCGCAGCTCATCCTCTATCGACTTGATTTGGGGGGATTTGGATGGTTTTTTCTTCCTGGATTCCGGTTTTTCGCCTGAAAATTTCCTCACTAGCTCTTCCGCCTGACGAACATTTAGATTGTTTTTCTCAATTGTCTGTAGAGCGGCTTCCTGTGCTTTCTTGTTGGGCAAGCCGAGCAGTGCGCGGGCATGCCCTTCGCTGACCTTCCCCTTTGCCACTGCCATCTGTATGGATTCCGGCAGTTTAAGCAAGCGTATGGTGTTGGTAACGGTCACGCGGCTCTTGCCCACGCGTACGGCGATTTGTTCCTGAGAGAGGCCAAACTCCTCCTGCAGTTTCTCATACGCCCTAGCCGCATCTATTGGCGTGAGGTCCTCCCGTTGTATGTTTTCAATCAGGGCAAGCTCCAGGCGCTCCTGTTCGCTGGCATCACGCACAATCGCTGGGACCGATTCCAGGTCGGCCATGCGGGCGGCAATAAGCCGCCTTTCCCCTGCAATAAGGGTGTATTTTTCTTCATCCTGGTTCTTGGTGAGGATTAGGGGCTGGATGATGCCGTGTTCTCGGATGGAATCCGCAAGCTCCTTCAGGTTTTCATCACCTATATCCAGGCGAGGCTGGGAAGGATTTGGCTGTATCTGTTCAATCGGTATGAACTGCGCCCCCCCGGTTCCCGGCCGCAAATCACCGGGTATAAGCGCATCAAGACCTTTCCCTAATCCTCTTCTCGGCATTTTATTCCACCCTTTCTTCTTCTAATTCGGGAATACGCACCCCATCTTGCTCTAGAATTTCCCTTGTTAGGTTATTATATGCTTTGGCAGCGACTGAATTGGGTGCATAGATAGCGATCGGCAGGCCGTAGGAAGGGGCTTCTGCCAGACGTATGCTGCGCGGGATAATGGTCTGGAAAACCTGTGTCGAAAAAAATTTCTTAACCTCACTTACCACATCCGCTGCAAGACGTGTCCGGCCGTCGTACATGGTCATAATCACGCCGCGCACCTGTAGGCCACGGAAGAGCGCATTTTGTACGCGCTTCAGGGTATTTGTAAGCTGGCCGATCCCCTCCAGTGCCAGGTATTCACACTGAACTGGAATGATCACGCCGTCCTCGGCGGCCACCAGTCCATTGACCGTGATGATGCTCAGGGAAGGGGGGCAGTCAATCAGGATGTACTGGTATCGGTTGAGCACGGGCTGGAGAATTTCTTTCAGACGGTATTCGCGCTTCTCCATGCCAAGCAGTTCCACCTCAGCTCCTGCCAGGGCAGGTGAGGAGGGGAGAATGGATAATTTCAGGCGGGGGTTGTGCAGGATAGATGGCGAAATCGGCGCCGAGCCGATCAGCACTTCATACGTACCGTTCTTAACGGTCAGCTTGTCGATCCCCAAGCTGGAAGTGGCGTTTGCCTGGGGGTCCATGTCGATAATAAGCACCTTCTGGCCATAGTATCCAAGAAATGCGCCAATATTAATAGCGGAAGTGGTCTTTCCAACGCCGCCCTTTTGGTTTGCTAGTGTATAAATTTGGGGCATTTTGCTTTACCTTTTGATTGTTTCCACCATCAATGATTGTATTTCATGAATCGAGGGAATGCCGGCCAATCCCGGCCTGGTGACGGAGTTGGAGGCGACCTTCACGGCCAGCTGCCCGGCAGACCACGGGTCCATGGTTTCCCGCAGACGGATGAAAAAGACCGCAGCGAAAACATCCCCCGCGCCGGTCGCGTCCGCCAAGGGAACGTCCGGCGCCCGGAAAGCGCGCACGTCGCCATGCCAGTAAACCCTGGTGCCCAGATAACCCTCCGTTATGGCCAGCACCCCGGTTTTATGGGATAGGTTGCTGATGAAATCTTCGTCCCCGCTGACATCCTCCACGCTGAAAACCACAGCATCTGCTCGCGCTAGCAAATCTTCCGGCGACCCCCACTCGCAGGGGGAGACCAGCCCTGAGGAATCCCACCTGCGCATCCAGCCCTGGGGCGTGATCCCGATGAACGCATCCGGAAAGAGCCGGCTGATTGCGGGGTCAACCTCCTGAGCGACCGGTCCGAGATGCAGAATATCGGCGTCCAGAAATCGATCCGGAATATCCTCTGATGTGAGGATATGCGCTGTATGATGGATATACTGCTTGCGCCCGGAGACCGTGTCAATATTCTTGAAAGTCGTTGCCGCATCTGAATGCTTAATATGCGCCTGAATTCCGCACATTTCTTCTGGAAGATCAGGGGAATTCCAGGCGGTAACCAGGGCGGTCCGCAAGCCGTAAGCATCCGCAGTGAGGGTGGCGTAGGCGGCTGTCCCGCCCAGCGCTGTACCATGATCCAGCACATCCTTCGTCAGGTGGCCGATTGTAAGGTAGTTGATGGATTCTGATCCGTTTTTTTGCATCTTTGGTGATGATTTTTACTGCTAGTGCGGATAATTGAAAAATTATAGCATTAAGTGTTTGTAAGGGTTTCCTGGGAGAAGATATTGTGTTTTGGGTTGGGTTATTGTATAGTATTTTGAATTGACTTTCTGGAGGGAAACCATGAATACTCCCGCTACGAACCTAGGCATACGGGACATCCCGCAGTACGACCGACCGCGCGAGCGGCTGGAAATGCTGGGAGAGTCAGCCCTGACCAGCGGAGAACTGCTTGCCATCCTGCTGAGGGTGGGCGTGGAGGGAGAGAACGCCGTGCAGCTGGGCTGGAAACTGATCCATACCTTCGGAGACCTGCGCGGACTGCACCGCGCCAGCTTTGGGGAGCTCTGCGCAGTGAAAGGCGTGGGCCGGGCAAAGGCGGCGCAGATCAAGGCCGCTATTGAGTTGGGCTACCGCATGAGCCGTGAGGAAGTGGAAATGGGCGGGCAGATCAGCAAACCCGAGGATGTGTATGACCTGATGGGGCACGCCCTGTCCGTAAAAAACCAGGAGGAGCTGTGGGTATTGGCGCTTAACACGCGCAACCGAATCATCCGCAAAGACCTGCTGTATGTTGGCACGCTGAACCAATCGTCCGTCCGGCTGGCGGAGATATTTGCCCTGCCCATGCGCTGCAGCGCAAACGCCATCATCCTGGTGCACAACCATCCCTCGGGGGAAGCGAATCCAAGCGAGGAAGATGTCCGGTTTACGGAAGAAGTAGTGAGGGCGGGGAAACTGCTGGATATTGGTGTACTGGATCACATCATCATCGGCGCCGGCGGCAACTGCTCCATCCGAGGGATGGGAAAAGTAGC
Organism: uncultured Pelolinea sp.; assembly: GCA_964412705.1. Taxonomy (GTDB): domain Bacteria; phylum Chloroflexota; class Anaerolineae; order Anaerolineales; family Anaerolineaceae; genus Pelolinea. Next base: position 7,471 of record CAYPPV010000072.1, read on the forward strand.
GTTCCACACGCCCAAACCCCAGTACTGGCATTGATTAT
>CAYPPV010000073.1:0-7326 GCA_964412705.1 uncultured Pelolinea sp.
CTGCGCCATGCTCCACCTGCCTGTATTCTTTAGAAGAATTGCATGAAAGTATTTTAATCTGTCAATTTTGTCACTTGTTTTCCAACAGTCTCTATAATTTAAGTTGACAAAGGCTTTTATGCTGGTATTTAATACATATCAGAAAAGCATTATTTAATTAAGGAGAAGAATCCCATGCCTAGGAAAGATTTATATGAAAATCTAATTCGCTACTACGAATTCCAGATTGGTGAGATGCCCCGCAGAGATAGATTCAAACAAGCCCTGATTGAAACGTTTTCAGAGGATGATCTCCGTATTTTCTTCACGCTTCCTTATCTTGGTTTTATCAGTGAGGAAAAATTAAAAAGAAAGCTTACTCGGAAAAATTTATCCAGTTCAGAGTTTGACTCAGCCATGAGCCGATTAATTCCCAAAGGCCTGGTTGATAAATTCCAGAAAAATGGTGAGTGGGGTTACGAGCGGGCTCCAGTCATTGTGGTTTTGGAGATGGCGGTCAGGGAAAACCAGGATTCACCCTTCCGGCAAATTACCTCGGAAGTGATGAATGACCTGATTGAAGGAGCGGCGGAGACCATTCCAACACAAACGCCTTACTACCGAGTTTTGCCGGTTGAACCAGCCGTCTGTAAGAATTCTGAGTCAACCCTCATCCAAGTCAATGTGGATATTCCTGACCCTCGAGAAGTACTACCCCTGGATGTCATATCGGAAATGATCAAAGGGGCTGAGTTGATTGCTCTTTCAAACTGTTACTGCAGGAGTGCTAAGCAAGTTCTGGGGAAAGGCTGCGACCACCCGCTTGAAACCTGTTTTTATTTTGATGAGCTGGCACAGATGAAACTGCAAACGGATTACGCCAGAGAGGTTACATACGATGAGGCTATGGATGTCCTGTATGAATGTGAAACACAGGGACTGATCCACAATGTGAGCAACTGCGAGGGCAAAATTCAGACACTCTGCAACTGCTGCGAGTGCTCTTGTGCAGTGCTCAAAGCCTGGAACCGGGGAATGCGTAATACAACCTCTCCATCCCGATTTATAGTCACAGTGAATTCGGAGAAATGCCAGCTGTGCGGCGAATGTATTGAAGCATGTCCAGTAAAGGCTTTGTCAATGCAAAATGGAAGATTAGCAATTAACCTGGAAAAATGCCTCGGCTGCGGGTTGTGCGTGCCGGCATGTCCTGAAAATGCGCTATCACTAGCCCCGAGAGAAAACCCAGCAAAAATTTTTAGGGATAACGATCAGTTATTCAGAAAAATTTATTCAGAATCTGCTATAGGTTTAATTAGGAGGAAGCTTGGTCTGATGAAGTAAAAAATTTTGATACCAAGATTAAAAAACAAGAGAAAATTTTTTTCCAGGCTGATTTTTGTTTTTTTACTATACAATATATGAGAACTTAAAGAGATTCAGGAGGAATGATGAAACACTTGAAATCAGGTCCCTTATTTGCTTTCGTAATTATTTCTGCATTAACGTTGGCATGCACCTTACCGTTCTATATGGGCAACCAGGAGCCCCAGGAAACAGTCATTTACGTTGAGATCACTTCAACCCCGGAAGAATCATCCACAGAGGAGCCAGTGGCGGATGAGGCGGAAGAAACGCCGGAAATAACCCCCACCGTTTCAGTCAGCTTGGACGGCCCTTGGACAGTCTGGTTGGGATCAAACGAAGAGCAACTGGATATTGACTTCCTTCAAGATGGTTACAACGTAACTGCTAATGTGGTTACAGGCGGGGATGACAGCACTTTATTCACCGGAATGATCAGCCAGGACGGGGAAAGCGTTACAGGCACCTGGGAATCAACAGACGGAACTTCAGGCAATTTTGCCATGTATCTTGATGATAATTTTTCCTCTTTCTCTGGCAACCTTGGCGGAGGTGTACCTTTTTGCGGCGTAAGAGAAAGTGGAGCGAAACCTTCTCCATGCCTTAAATAAGCCATTAGGATTGAAATCAAATAACTTCAGCGCTTCCCAAGGGAAGCGCTGAAGTTTTAATATCACTCATGACAACAAAAATGTTGCAAACATCAACTCTACCACACGATTGGCACCAATCTCATCAAAGGAATTGTTAAGAATTGACCACTTGAATTTCACAAAATATTCCGTTATAATCATGTAAAAGTGGATGAAAGTGGGAGAAAGTGGGACGCCGGTTGATCCGGCGTTTCGACTTATATCCAGAGGTAGAACACATGTTCTTTGGCCAATTCGACCACAGTATTGATGAAAAAGGAAGACTGACGGTACCCGCCAGGTACCGCGAGTTATTGGACGGCGGTGCCTATATCACTCTCGGTTTTGAAGATAACCTGATGGTCATGAGAAGTGAAGAATTTGAAAAACTCCAGCAAAAAATTAAATTAATGAGCATTACGAATACGAAAGCGCGACAGCTCGCGCGCCTGATCTTCGGCAATGCGGCCATGCTTGAAATCGATAATAATGGCCGTATTCTGATCCCCCAATTCCTGAGAGAAGCATCCAAATTGGACAGCTCTGTAAAGATTGTTGGGATCGGCACACATTTTGAACTCTGGAATCCAGATTTCTGGAACAAAAAACAAGAAGTAATTTTGGATGGGGCAATCCGAGAAGGATTGTTTGAGGACCTGGAGCTGTCTTTCTAGAAAATGGATGAGTGCGGCAGTAACCTCCCCCACCAACCAGTACTTTACCATGAAGTAATACATATCCTCCAACCGGAAAGCTCCGCAAGATACGTAGATGGCACCGCCGGAGCAGGCGGACATTCAATCGGAATCCTTGAGTCAAGCGCGCCGGACGGCAAACTAATTGCAATTGATATTGATGAACAGGCCATAAAAATTGCAGGGAAAAATCTGGCTGATTTTTCTGACAGGGTAAAAATTTTTAAAGGTAGTTACACGGAAATGGACCGATTTGCAGAAGGTGAGGGTTGGAAATGTGCGGATGGAATCCTGCTGGATCTGGGCATCTCTTCCATGCAGCTTGATAGCGCCAAAAGGGGGTTTTCTTTTTCCAAGGAAGCTCCCATCGATATGCGCTTCAACCAAAGCAGCCAGCTAGACGCGCAAGAACTCGTTAACCATCTAAATGAAAAAGAGCTTGAAAAAATCATCAGAGATTACGGAGAAGAGCGCCATGCCAGAAAGATAGCCAAAGCTATTGTCATGAATCGCCCATTTCGATCCACAATTGAACTTGCTGAAACAATAAAGAAAGCAAGCGGAGAAAAACACCAAAGGATTAATCCGGCAACAAAAACGTTTCAGGCATTGAGAATTGCCGTGAATCAGGAGCTCGAAAGAATTGAGGAAGGTCTCGAAAAAGCAATAGCTTTGCTATGCAGCGGCGGCCGGTTAGTTGTTATTAGCTACCATTCACTCGAGGACCGTATCGTAAAGCAGTTCTTCAACCGTGAAAGCAGGGGCTGTATTTGTCCCCCAGAGCAACCCGTCTGCACTTGCGGACACAAGGCAATTTTAGAAATCCTTACAAAAAGGCCTATCACACCATCCGAGGAGGAAATCGAACAAAACCCACGGTCGCGAAGCGCAAAACTGCGGGCAGTACAAAAAATTTAAGTATAGAAATAGTCAGATAACAGGCAGAGTTATTAATGGCGAAAAAAAGGAAACACGCTTACAAACAGGCACCTTGGAGAAGGCAGCTCCGATCAATGGGCCTGTTTATCCTGCCCATTGTTGCCATCGCAATAGTGGTGAGCCTTCATTTAATAGTAAGCGCCCGTTCCGCATCAGCCGGCCTCCAAATCATGGATATGCATTATGAAGAGGAGGAAATTTTACGAAAAATTGCCAATCAGCGAATTGAACTGGCATGGATCAGTTCTTACGGTCAGATGCAGAAACGGGCTGAAAAACTTGGATTTGAGATTCTTCCCCAGGAATCTTCCCACTATATGGTAATTAATGGATATCAGGGACAGGAAGCGGTTCTTCTCGCACCCCCACCCGGATCGGAGCAAAGCCCGGCCCCCCTTGTAAATGAATTCTATCAGCAGTCTTTGCTAGACTGGTTTATCAATACTTTTCTTACTGACGCCAGCCAAAAGGGGAGAATCCAGTAATGAAAAACAATGGTTTTTTCCGGCTTCTGCTAATTGGAGTCTTGCTTTCAGCGGCAAGTATTTTGATTATCTTCCAAATGATCCGCATCCAGAACAGCAGTTCCCACCAGGACCTTAGCAGGTGGGCGGACGAACAATTTTCATATGCTGTTGAAAATTATTCACCGGAAAGGGGAAACATCTATGACCGTTGGGGACGGCTGTTGGCAGGCAATGAGGATGTTTATGAAATAGGTGTTATGCTTGAATTTGTCACCAATCCAAAAACAATAGCCAGCACGCTGGAAGGTATTGATGATCTGACATACCAGGATATTCTTGCCACCGTATCGCAGGAATATGATCCAAAAAAGAGCGTTTATGCTGTGATTGCGGATTTCATCCCATCAGGTGTTATTGATGTATTGAGTGATATCAAACAGGAATATGAGATAGAGAATCCATATGGAAAGAACAGCCAGGAACCATCTTTAAGGGGCTTGATTTGGCGCCCACACTTAAAACGCAGCTATCCTGAAAATACGCTTGCATCCAATGTAATCGGGTTTTATTCATTCCGCGACAGGCAGGACGGGCTTGGGTATTACGGAGTGGAAGAATATTATGATGATCTCCTGGCAGGCACCCCAATGGAAACATTTATGCCAAGAAACCCCTATCTGCTTGAAAGTCTTCCAGAAGTTCCTTCCGGCGCCAGCCTTGTCCTAACAATTGACCGCGAAATCCAGGCCATGGTTGAGAAAAAGCTGGACGAGGCAGTTAAAGAGCACGAAGCAGAATCAGGAACGGTTGTCATCCTGGATCCAAGGAATGGAGAAATACTGGCAATGGCGACCCAGCCCCGCATTAATCTCAACGTTTACTGGGAAACAGAAGAACAGTTTAAAGGTAAAACGCCATTTAACCGCGCCATAAGCGAGACCTACGAACCAGGCTCTGTCTTTAAAGTCTTAACAATGTCTGCAGCCTTTGATAAAGGCATAGTGGACGAAGAAACTGAATTCAATGATTCCGGCCGATTTGAATACGGCGGCAGTGTGATTTACAACTGGAATAGACGCGCGAATGGCAAGCAGACCATGCAGGGTTGTATGCAGAAATCGCTGAACGTATGCCTTGCCTGGGTGGCCACCGAGCTCGGCAGCGAGGACTTCTACAATTACCTGAATGCATTTGGTATCGGGAGGATGACAAATGTTGACCTTGGCGGTGAAGAAATCTGGCCGCTCAGCGTTCCCGGTGACAGCGACTGGTATCCCATCCAGCTTGCCACCAATTCTTTCGGCCAAGGCGTTGCTGTCACCCCCCTCCAAATAGCAACAGCTGTCGCGGCTGTGGCAAATGAGGGAAAAATGATGAAGCCCCATGTCCTGAAAGCAATTATCCAAGACGGCCAGCAGTATAATACGACCCCGCAGGTTTTAGGTGTGCCCATCAAGCCAGAGACTGCAACAGCAATGACGGAAATGCTGGTCAAATCCTTGGAAAATGAATCCTCGCTGGCTCTTGTAGACGGTTATAGAATTTCCGGAAAGACTGGCACAGCTGAAATTCCAGTCCAAGGAGAATATGGAACAGAGGAAACAAATGCTTCATTTGTTGGATGGGGACCAGCAGATGAGCCGCAATTCCTTGTTTATGTCTGGATCGAGAAACCAAAATCTTCGCCATGGGGTTCAGTTGTGGCAGCTCCAGTCTTTAGGGACATTGTAAAAGAGCTGGTAGTGTATCTGGAAATTCCCAGCGACGCGGTAAGGGAAGAATTAATGGCGAAGGAAGGGTAACCCATGATCAATCTAGGAAACATTTTTAGAGCACTGACAGGAATACGGCACCGAGGATCAAATCCAACCATCACTGAGTCCATCATTGATTCAAGAAAAGCTATTCCTGGCTCCCTTTTTATCGCATTGAAAGGAGAAAAGACTGATGGTCATCACTTTATTGAAGATGCATTCGCAAAAGGATCCAGACTCGCGCTGATAGAGGATGATCTTTCTTCGAAATTCAGGGTTCTCAATCTTAGGGATCAAAGGGAAACACCACTTAAGAGCATCCCGGAAACACCTTTCTGTATCCTGGTGAATGATTCATTGAAGGCGCTTCAGGATATTGCTAGATGGTGGCGCCATCAGCTTCAGCTTCGCGTAATCGGCATTACGGGAAGCGTTGGGAAAACATCAACCAAAGAAATCGTTACCGAAGTGCTCCGGCAAAAATACCGAACCTACAAGAATCCCGGAAATTACAACAACGAAATCGGACTGCCCCTTACCATTCTGAATATCGGCAGCGGTTATGAGAGGCTGGTCCTTGAGATGGGTTTTTACTATCCGGGAGAAATACGCTTCCTTTGCGGTATCGCTGAGCCGGAAATCGGAGTAGTCACCAATGTGGGCACTGTCCATGCAGAACGGGCTGGCTCACAACAGGTTATCGCTGATGGGAAAGCGGAACTGGTTGAATGCTTACCAGAGTCCCCGGATGGAACGGCTATTTTAAATTTTGATGATCCCTTCGTTAAAGAAATGGAAGAAAAAACAGCAGCCCGTGTGATCTATTACGGATTAAATCCGGAAGCGGATGTATGGGCAGACGAAATAAAGGGAAAAGGGCTCCAGGGAATTGAATTTCGAATGCATTATAAAACAAAATCTGTCAAAATGACCGTGCCGTTAATCGGCAGACATTCTGTCCAGACCATCCTTCGGGCCAGTGCAACAGGATTTGCAGAGGATTTAACCTGGGATGAAATAACGGAAGGTCTCCTTTCAAGCAATTCCCAGCTTCGGCTGGTTTCTGTGAGGACGAGGAGCGGCGCAGTGATCTTGGATGATACATACAACGCCACCCCGGAATCCACTATTGCTGCGCTTAATCTCCTAGATGAACTGAGAGGGCAAAAAATCGCCGTGCTGGGCGACATGCTCGAATTAGGAAGATATGAGGCGGCTGGTCACAAAGAGGTCGGCCAAAAAGCGGCTGAAGTGGTCAATCATCTGATCGCAGTTGGACAACGGGGGCGCATTATTGCTGAAACCGCACTGGAAGAAGGTTTGCCCGCAACAGCTGTAACCTGGGTCAAAGACGCATCGGACGCGGCTGATCTGCTCAAATACAACTTAAAAGAGGGCGATATCGTTTTGATTAAAGGATCCCACGGGCTGCGGATGGACCGAATTTCGGCAGAATTGGAGGAGGCCGCATGAGGCAAACATCCATTTCTCTTGC
>CAYPPV010000074.1:0-7291 GCA_964412705.1 uncultured Pelolinea sp.
CCTGATCCGCCAATATTTTCCAATGGATGCAAGATTTTATGATTTAAAGCATGATGAAATTGCCTTTGTGAAGCACCGCTTGAATACCAGACCCAGGAAATGCCTGCCTTTCAGCGCCCCTATGGTATTCTTAAATAATCACGGTTTCACTTGAGTCTTAAATCCAGGTTTCAGAATAAAAAGAAAAAATGAAAAACCGCTTTTTTACGACAAATCCAATCCGCAAATTCACCACACTTGCTCTGATAATATTGAAGGGAAAAAATTGACCTGGTCTACCGCGAAACACGAAACGCAAGGGGACACCTTTGTCCAAGCTGTGAGGAATTAAAAAAACATGGGAACTATTACTAGAAAGGGTGTTCTTAATTCTTGCATCCCTATCCCCGTTTTTGAGATCTGTGGAAATATTTTTCTGGTTCCTCTTTTTCCTGGCTTGAAATCTCTTATACATCCATTTATTTGGGGAGAAGATGTTATCAAGCAAATTCGGCGAAAAGTATGAGATTTATAAAGAGAAAGTGACAGCATGAGCACCCGGGAAGTAGTGATGCAAAATCCATGAGGAAATTCTCATTGACTGGGCAATTTTTGAAGAAGAGAGAATGGGATGTGCTGCTCGTGGGCAGATATTTCTGTGATCTTATTTTTACCTGCCTGCAAGAACTACCCCGGCTCGGGCATGAGGTATACAGCAGGGAATTTCACCTGGTTCCGGGAGGGGTTTATTCCCCCGCGTTAACCCTTACACGTCTGGGAATCCACATCATTTGGCCAAGCTTTTTTGGGTCAGACCCCTTCAGCCAGTTTGTGAAAAATCGTGCGATAGAAGAGGGGGTGGATGGATCATTTTTTTCAGATTTGACCGAACCTTCCCTGAAAATTACCGTGGCATTTTCATTCAGCGGCGAAAGGGCGTTTCTCAGCTACATGGACCCCGATCCGCCATTGCCTTATTTGGAATTGATTACGGAGAATAAACCGAAATGGCTCTATATTACCCACTTAATGATTGGGCGGGAACTCAATGATCTTGTCCAGGCAGCGAAAGACAGCGGTACCAAAATATACATGGACTGCCAAGCCAATGACTATTCCATTGATGATGAAGAATTGATTAACGCCATCAAAAGTGTGGATTATTTTTCGCCGAATCTGGAAGAAGCAAAAAGACTGACCAATTCAAAAAACCTGGAATCCGCCCTGGAAATATTAGGGAAATACGCGCAATCCCTGATTATCAAACTTGGAAAACAGGGTTGCATATATAAAAGCGGAAAAAAAATGATCCGGTCAAAAGCAATTCCGGTCAATGCCGTTGATACAACCGGCGCAGGGGACAATTTTAACTGCGGCTTTCTTTTCGGACAAATAACCGGACACTCTTTAGAACAATCGCTTCAATTAGGGAATATATGCGGAGGGCTTTCCGTTCAGAGCTACGGGGGCGCATCATTCGATATAAACAGTAATATGATCAAAGAATTACTCGATACTTATTATTGAGAAAAACCTGAAGAATTATCCGTTTAAAAGCTGAAGGATAAAATCTTCGGTAGGGTTTTCAGCGCCAAAATATTTCAAGAGAAGACCGCCCAAAATAAGCGCGAAAATGACTCCCAGCACCAAATAGTCATTTCTATGGAACTGGAATTCCCTGCGGTATGTCCGCGCACCGATATTGTAGTCAAATCCTCGTGACAATATGGCTATGGAAATGTCCTGGGAACGCTCCAGCGTGGCCAGAAAAATAGGGATCAGCAGAGCTGTGAGCACCTGGACCCGCCGGATGATGTTTTTCGGCTGCACATCGTAACCGCGCGCTTTCTGCGCGTTGGTTATCTGCTGGGTCTGTTTAGATAAAATGCCGACTGTTGCAAACCCCAGCATCAGCGCAACACCCATCTCCGGTGGTAGACCGCGGGCCAGCACCCTCGTAACCAGGAAAGCGGCAACCAGGACTCCTGCACCAAGAACCGCATATTTCAGCACTGGATCGGAAAGGCCAAGAAAGCGGGAATCCGCAGAAATGGAGGGCAGGGCTGCCGAGAAGAGCAGCAGGGCGACAGCAAGTATCATCCCAAAATCTTCTGTTGGATTCCGTTTCTGTCCCCGCTCGGTTACCGTCAATGCCAGCTCAACCGGGGGAGTTGTGTACAGCATGAGGTGAACAGAGAGAACTACAATAAAGAAGCGGAAAAAAACCGCTGCCCCGCGAATTATCCCTTCCACCGTTACCGGGACCCAGTTCCGCCACGGAATCAAATAAAAAAGAAAGTATGAATCCTCCGGCGTGAAGAAAAGCACCTGAAATAAGGAAAAGGTCAGGAAAATCACAACCAGTACACGGAGGTTTTTATTTAGTAGATCCTTATCAATCGCCTGACGTCCGAGATGATAGAGAAAGAAAAAAAGGACCCCCATAATGATCGGATCGATGATAACCATAGCCGTGATGGTTGCTCCTATAAAGAGGAGCAGTTTCGTCCGCGCATCAAGCCGGTGCAAAAATGATTTTCCTTTTTGATATTCAATAGCCATCTAAACACCCACCATTTCTTTTATATAGTTTTCCATCTCGTCGAAACGGACCGTATTAGCGGGAACGCCATAGATGCTTAACTTTTTCGCGAGTTTTGTAATATCCGGCAGTTCCAGGGAATTTTCCTGCATTAATTTCTCATCCAGCAGCAAATCCATGACCGGACCGTCATATTTGAGATGTCCCCTGCTAAGAACAATCGCACGCTGCGCGTACAGAGCCGCATAATCCACCTTGTGAGTGATGACCAGCACTGTTGTTCCGCTCTCATTCAATTCCTTGATAATTTCAAAAATCTCATACGTCATTTCCGGGTCCTGCCCTGTGGTGGGCTCGTCAATCACCAGGAAACTGGGTTTCAACGTGAGCACAGATGCAAGCGCGATGCGCTGTTTTTGGCCCTTGCCCAAATCAAATATCTCCGCATCAATATAGTCCTGCATATTGACAATCTCCAGCGCTTCCATAATCCGCTGGTCGTATTCGGATAGGTCAATACCATGCGCCTTCAACCCGAATGTCATTTCATCACGCACATTGAAAGATACAATCTGGTGATTTGGATTCTGGAAGCAGAATCCGACATCTCCTGCCAGCTCGTGGGTGGGAGTCGCTGCCACATCTTTGCCCACAACTGTTACGGTACCACCAGTTGGCTTCAGGAGACCGATCAGATGGCTGACCAGTGTTGTTTTCCCAGATCCATTTCTCCCCATCAGCGCGACAAATTCGCCCTCATGTATCGTCAGGCTCACATCATAGAGCGCATCCACGCCCTCCTCGTAGCAATGGGTGAGGTGCTCCAGCCTGACAATCTCCTTAGCCCGGCCATTTGGCCTCTCCCGCTCAATTCGTGCCTTCACGGCAGTAGGCTGATATTTCTTATGAATTTCTTCAAAAAGTTTTTCTGGTTTGAGGGGAAACGGTTTCAAGCCCAGGTCTTCTGCAAGGCGGACTACATCCGGGCGCTTGAAAACACCGGGGATATCCCCGCTTTCAAGCACTTCTTCCACACTGCCATCACGGACAATCTTCCCGCGGTCCATAATGATAACCCGCTGTACAAGCGGGAGAATTTCCTCCAGAGCATGTTCCACAATGACCAGGGTCTTTCCATATTTCTTGGCAACATCAATCACCAATTCCATTACTTGAGCTCGGCCCTGCGGGTCCAAATTGGCCAGCGGCTCATCCAGGACATAAATTTCCGGGTACATGGAATAGGTGGCGGCAATCACGCATGCCTGCTGTTCTCCGCCTGAAAGTGAGTGGGGTTCGCGGTCATCATAGCCCGTCAGGCGTGTAACTTCCAGCGCTTCCTTTACGCGTTTTTTGATTTTTTCGCGGGGGATGCCCATATTTTCAGGGCCAAATGCAACCTCATCCGCCACACTATTGGTTACCAGCTGGCTCTCGGGGTCCTGGAAGACCATTCCCACGATGGATGCCAGCCCGCCAACGCGGACGTTGCGTGAGTTGTATGAACCAATCGCCACGTCACCTTCCAGGTCACCTTCGTGATAGTGGGGAATCAAGCCATTGATGCAGGAACAGAGCGTTGTTTTACCGCTGCCTGCCGGACCGGTGACCAGTACAATTTCGCCGGATTTGATTTCCAGATTGATATCCAGAATCGCCGGTGATTTTGCGCCGGCATATGTGAAAGTAACTGTTTTGAATTTAATGTCATGCTCCATAAATAATTTCCTAACCATAAATGGGGTCCAAGCCGTCAACAGCGGCTTGGACCCGGAGAATAAAAATGAAAATGGGCGATTTATTTACCAGAGAGGCCGGCGATATCGCTCCGGGAGTGCCGCCATGATAATGGTGGTTACCACCGTGGTGATGGCCGTTTCCGGGAGAGCTCCTGCTTCAAGTGCGCCCAGGAATCCGAAGAACCCGCCATATTCGGGATCCGGATAGAAGAGCATCAGCCCTACCACAAAGAGCGGAACCACGACGACCACATAATATGCGACCACCTGCACCGCCCAGGCGACGAGGGACAAAACTTTGTTATCCTTGAAGCGCCAGCTAAAATTCTTGTAGACGAGCCCGTTGAACACGCCACCCACGATGTGGGCGAGCAGGCTGGCCAGCGGGATGCCTGGTTCAGCAATGCCCGCAAGCAGGCCAACCACCACACCGCCGATGGGGCCGGTCAGGGAAGCGCCGATAGTGGTGAAAATTTCACGCGGGTCGGTCACGACCGGCGTGCCCGGGATGGGGATGGTTACGCCCGCAAGGACGAGCGCCAGCGCTGCGCCGCCGAAGGCAGCGGCTACACCTACCTGCCTTGCTGACAGAAGGGGTTTCTTGGTGCTTTCTACTTTATTATCAGACATGATTCAATCTCCTTTGGCTTTTTTGATAATTCAATAAAAAAATAAAAATGGTTTTGCGAAAATTCTTCCGAAATCACCTCCTTAAAAAGTTATTTTTGAAAAGCATTCTCTCCTCCTCCAGAGAGGGTGCCGATGTTGGTTAGTTTTGTAAAGGTGCTGTTTATAAAAAGCCACCTTCTGGTTTGAAGGTGGCTTTTGTTTCCGGTTATGGTAAGGTGCTATGCTTCCTCGCCATCCTTCAAACCTGATCTGCCCTTGACCATAAGGTAAAGGGCGCGGGTAATAAAGATGACCTGGTATTTAAGGATGTCCGCTGTTTGCATAGTATCTTTCAAAAACTTGCCCTATTATACACAATAACATCTTTCTGTCAACGGAGTTACGCGGATTGTTGCGATTTTTTCCTTTGACCAGTTTTTTTATGCTAAGCAGAAGAATTGCGACAAAATGTAACATATTGCTATATTCAAACAAAATCTTGAATTCGTTTCGTAGAAACGAATATCATTTTTATATAAATCATTGCGTGTTTGCAAATACTATTTTTGATGATTTGGGGATGGGAACCGCAATAACAAACAAAAATTCCACAAATAGCGAAAATCGAACAACATTTTTAAAGAAATCATTTTAGGACAAGGAACTTGATTTTTACAAGGTTCAACTGCTTCCTGAGAGAAGAAAATCCTTTGATAAATATGTGAGCGAAGGTTGGCCCAAGATAATGATGTCATCAATATCATATTGATCAATCAATTCATCGATGGAGTGTTCCAAAAAATATTTCGCTCGGTGATCAGCAACCACAGCTTCTTTGTAATGTGATGCAATCAGGTCCTGAATGCATATGGCATGTGAACTGGTTATCATAAGCAAATTACGGTCAGAATTATTTTCAAACTTGTATACGACAATTTCGCGGTTCCACCCGTAATACTGCCGATAATGGTTTTCATATTTGCGATCAGGAAAATTTCCCTTCTCGTAGGCATTTTTTCTTCCAATGAAAATCTCCTCCCCATCCCTATAAGTCTTATACGGAGGAAGTTCATATTCGGCGGTTTCAAAACGATCCGGTTCAATTGGATACAACGTCAACCTGGCGATAGAACCCAATAAATCAACACCTTCCATCGGCTTGACTGTAGTTATTTCAACCAGCGGAGAAATATCCATGTACTTCTCCGAAAGCATTTTATATATTTCACGATATCCCTTCAACGCACCGTGAATGTTCCAGTGGTGATCCGTGCTGAAGAAATATTTCTGGTAATCAGAAAAATCTTTCAAATCAAAACTCATAAATTCCAGTTGAGCGGGTTTTTTATTCAAGAAATATTGGAGCGACCGGCCGCTATCCGCATCTGGAATAAGTTTGGAATGCGGATGCCAATCAGAAAACTCAGCTGTCTGGATACTGTATACATACAGATTGATTTCCGGGTAGTTTTCTATAAATTCCTGATAATCACGAATTCGGAAATCAATGTTTTTCTGATCCGCATATGCAAATACCTCCGCTTCTTTTAAGAAAGTGCTTTGGTCCCGCGTGATCAGGTAATTTGATTCAAGGTCAGCCGGTATTGCCTGGTCCTTCACAAAGAAATAAGCAGCGCTTATCAACATTCGCTCAAAGCCTCTATTGAATTGGATTTGTTCTATCCGCAGCGGAAACTGATCACGAACCCCTTCGGAAAAGGCCAATTGAAAGGAGTGATTAAAAAATTGATTGAAGAATAATTCTCCAGCTTCTTCCGGAAGAAGCTGGAACAATCTTTTCACTGCCATTTTGAAATTCAAAATCGAATCATTGAGGAAGGGAGAAAGCTCTCTCTGTTCATAGATTGAAAATTGGGAAAGATTCTCGCCAATTAAATACCAATAGGCAAGAGGGGAAATCAAAGCCGTGAAAGCGGATAAGAAAAATAAAATTGAGATTATTCGTGTGGTTTTCTGCAACATACGATATCGGAAATTTACAAAAGCCTATTCATCAGATCGCCAATTCAAATCTCCCATGCTTTATCAAGAGATTAGCCGCGATTTTTTTATTGCAGCAAAATGTAAAATCTACTCTCTTTCTTGAATTGCTAAAAGAACTTCCAATCCGTTGCTTGTATATTTTATCCGCTCAAATTTCCAAATGCCAAAATTAATTAATATTTTCGTAAATTTATCCTGCTTTCTCACAAATTTTCCCCTATCCAGTTTTCTAATCAGATATGGGATGGGATGATTCACAAATGAGCTGGGCAACACAGCGTCCAATATGAAGATATGCCCGCCGGGAGAACAAACCCGCCGCATTTCCTGGATAGCGTTTCTTGCCAGCGATTCGTTTAGATGATGAAACATGCCTACAGACCAGACCGCATCGAATGACTGGCTTATAAATGGAAGA
>CAYPPV010000075.1:0-7289 GCA_964412705.1 uncultured Pelolinea sp.
CCTGCGTTTGGAGCAGTTCGTCGGGATTGTGATTGATGGGATGCCCTTCCCTGTCCCAAAGCCGGGTTTGCATCCTTGTTACAGAAAACATGGAATCAAATTGATCTGCATTTGTTCTAAAATGATTAATCGCATCCGAGATCGTGGAGGATTTAAGAAGGGGATTGGTGCTGTGTGTCTGAATATACAAGTCCGCTTTAACCCGGGAAACATCATGGATTAAGATTTCATTCATGGGCACATCATCCGGGCGAAGTTCCGTTGGCCGAACAATAATTTTCACATCCGGAAAATGATCAGAAATTCCATCCATGATCAGATCGCTGTCCGTATCAACCGCAATTGTTCCGATTTCAGATACTTCTTTCAGCGTTTCCAGAATATGGTGAAAAAGCGGTTTTCCTGCTAGTTTCCGATAATTCTTGCCCGGGACTCTCTGCGAGTGGTGCCGCATGGGCACCAGAGCGGCAATTGACTTAAATTTCACATTCCCTCCACGAATTCCATGTTTCCCAATTCATTTTCTGCTGTAGTCAATGGGGTCAACGCCCCGCCTGGCCTGTGGCGGGGTTTTGCCGATATGATTTTTTGGGTAATAAAATGACTGCTTCAGCTGCCAGGTAAGCGGTCCTGAGCGTCTGTAGCCCTGGTATGTCCCATAAAATTGATTCCAGCGAAATTTCAGTATATTAAACAACTCTTTTCCAAGCAGCGCCTGCCTGCCCGCAGCAGCCATGTCATTGATGGAATTGGTGAAGAACAGGTGCAGAAGCTCTAAAAATCCGAACTTTTCTTGTGGATATATCTGTTTAAACGCCATCCCTTCTCTGAGGTAGCGCCGGTGGATGCCCCTCCAGGTCTCATCATGGACGTGGATAATTTCCGCGTCAGCCGAATATGCAATCCGGAAATTATTTTCTAGCGCCCACTTAGCCCATTCCAGGTCTTCCAGACCTGGAAGCGTTTCGTCGTACCCATGCTTGCGCCAAAGCTCTTTTCTTATAGCGGCATTGGCGTTGTTACAGAATGGATGGCTCTGAGGTATCTGGGATCTCTCCGGGTACCATTGTTTAAAAATTTGCTTTTCTGAAAATTTTGAGGTTTCGCATCCACGCTGTTTTCCGTATACAAGGGCTATAGAGGGATCGCTGAACGGCTCCAGCAATTTTTCTATCCAGTCCGGGTACACCGGATATACATGAGCGCTGGCAATGACGATCCATTCTCCTTCAGCAAATTCAATTCCTTTATTAAGGGATCTGCCAAAAGAGAACTGTTCTGGTTCAATTTCAATAATTTCCGCACCATAATTCTTTGCATGATGTATGGTCTGATCGGTTGAACCAGAATCGACCAGAATGATCTGTACGTCGTTCACTGTCTGGTGCTGAATCCCATCCATAAGGCGTGCAATGTGGGCTTCCTCATTAAATGCGCGAATAACGATCGAACAATTTTTGATCATATATCCCTGATAAACGGTTTTCCGTGTATGATCCCGTCATGAAGCACTTGCATCACATCTGAATTTTCCGGCAAGAGATCATTTGCACTGAAATTCCTGAGGTTGACATAGCCACGCCATACACCATCTTCTTTAAGGAAATCTCCAAACGGAAGGGATGCTCGGAAAAGTTGGCTGTACAGGACTCTGCGCGCATTTGAGATGAACTCAACAGGTACTTCGATTTTCCCGGCCTCAAGAAATTCGTTCAGTTTTTTGATGAAAGCGCGTTTCGAATCCGGAAAAAAGACGGTCGAAATTTGTGTGTAACGCGCCTTTCCGGCACAGAGTACAGGTCTTCCCATTATAGACGCCTCAAGCCCAATGGTTGAGTTATACACCATCACAAATTTTGCCCTGCGAATCAGTTCATAGGAACTTATATATACATCAGGCGCAATATAAATGATATTATCCAAATCCTTAACACGGTTCTTCTCAATCCACTCCGACACGGTTTCCCGGCTCTCTTTTCCTGGCCGCAGTTCGTCCGGGTGAGCGCGAACCACAAACAATGTATCTGGGTGGGATTTGACCGCTCGTAGCACTTCATCCAGCCACTCAAACATGTGCTCAAAAACCACGTTTGCGTGTCCCTGGCTGGTGTCGAAAACCACATTGGTAAAAATCGGAACAAGAGCTTCATGTTTTTCTGCCAGATCTTCAATCTCATCGTTAAGACCGAACATTTCCGGCCAGAACTGAACTCCTGCTGTGATAAATTTTCCTTTGGTCCTTTTTTCCAGAGTTTGATTGAGCAAGTCATTCTGTTCCGGGGATAACCGAAAAAATTCATCCACTTCAACCGGATAAGCTGTTGCATCTCCCTTGGTAAAAAAAGCGGAAAGAGGCAGCATACCAACTTCATGGGAATAAACCGGCACTCCTCTCTGTTTGGCAGCCCAGCGCGCAGACGCTTCTGGATAGAACATTCCATTGAAAACCACCACCGCAAATGGATTGTACTTATCCAGGATGATCTCGAACTTCTGCTTGACATTCCAAGCAGATAAAATGTACTCTCTTGTCAAATAGCGCGTATCTTCATCGTCCTGGAGATGGTGAATGCGGAGAATCCACCTCAATGAGGGAAGCACCAGACTGCCTGCCGGGAATCCATTGTATTCAAATTTAAGAAGTTCCTTCAGTGAAAGTCCGCACTGTTCATCTTCAAGTCGCCCATCACGAACCATTTGATAAGGTTCCACTTCTGCGCCGTCGTAAATAAGACGGGAAGTACGAATGCATTCCGGGCAAGGCGGGGGGTTTGATACCTTTTCCCGGTCAGTCCCGAGCACACAATGAGAAAGACCCCGATTGCAGACAAAATATAATACAGGTATCCCAGATTTCCTTAAGGATAGACTCGTGATCAATGAAAAGCCGGCATTCTGGCTCAATCCGGATAACCTGGTAGAAGCGTTAAAAAAAATTACCGGTCTGACTAGTTCATCATCCGTTAAAACCGGGAAATCTCTGGCAATTCTTCTTACCTGGCGGTGATTCCGATATAGATTAAGTTCCCTTTTAAGCCGGTTTTGAATTATCTGGATGATCAGCATCTTTCAATTATAGGTACCGCCGAAGTTTCTTCATGGATGATTTTTCGCTATCGTAGACCTGTTTGATGCCGTCCCCAACGGCCATCTCTGTAACTCGGATATATTTAATGAGTCGGCGGAAGCCGCCCGGTTCAACGGAGGCGGACTGGTCACTGCCCCACATGGCCCTATCCAGCGTGAAGTGACGCTCAACCAGGCAAGCGCCGAGAGCTACCGCTATCACCGAGGTAATCAATCCAACCTCATGCCCTGAATATCCGATCGGGCAATTGAAACTGGCTCGAAGGGTCTCAATCATCTTCAGATTTAATTCATTGGGGTCACAGGGATAAGCGCTGGTTGAATGGGCCAACAGGAGATTTTCTTCCCCGATAACATCCACAGCCTCCTTAATCTGTTCGAAGGTAGACATACCTGTGGAAAGAATAATCGGACGCCCGGTTGCCCTGACTTTTCTAAGCAAGCTGTGGTCCGTTAGGGATGCAGAGGCAATTTTATAGCAAATCGGGTCATACTCCTCCATAAAATCCACTGATGGCTCATCCCAGACGGATACAAACCAGTCCAAATCAAGATCATGGCAAATTTTTTGGATTTCTGAATATTCCTTTTTTCCGAACTCCATCCTCTCCCTGTATTCCATGTAGGTTATATACCCCCAGGGAGTTTCACGCATTCTGTCACGCTGATCTTCAGGGACACATAATTCCGGAGTGCGCTTCTGAAATTTTACAGCGTCCGCACCGACTTCCTTCGCCTTGATAATCATGTCTTCAGCAATATCCAAGTCCCCGTTGTGATTGATGCCGACTTCGGCTACCACGTATGTGGGGAAGCCGTCACCAATCGTGCGCCCGCCAATTTTTATCTCACGGTCCATTCCATCTCCACTAGTAATTTTTTTTATTTAGCCAGAAAGCTGCCGATCAACTGCATGTCGCACTGTTCTGTGCATTTGATTCCAGGTGTCAGGTCAAAGTGGTCCATACGGAATTTCCGGTACCGCTCCCCATTCCAGATATCATATAGAGACTCAGTAGCGGCGTTTCCCAGAATAATTTCATTATTAAAATCTTCCACGCATTCGGCTGCTTCCCCGTTGGACTTGATTGTCATGGATGACCAGGGAAACTGGCAGAATTCAATCCAGTGGATGGACCGGGTTTCCTGCTTGTTGTCCTCGTACCACTGCTGGTCCTGGCTTTTCAGGTAAACATAGACATCCATACCTTTGAAGGCTTCTTTGACCTTCTCAAACTCTTCTTGCTGCCACGGCTTATTCAGATTGATCATGGTAATGATGATGGTTGTCTCAAGGTTTTTTCTGGCTTTGATATCCAGCAATTTCACAATTTTGCGATAGCTTTCCGTGAAATTGGATTGCTGACCGCGGACTTCCTTATGTCGCAGATCATCTGCGCTTTCAACCGAATATTTAATGTAATCCAGGCCGTTGTGGAATGTTTCAACTGTCCTTTCCATATTGATATTGGCAGGGTTACAGCTGAAGTAGCTGAGCAAACCCCGCTCTGTCATCATGGCGACATAGTCAGGGATGTTTTTATCCAGCAGCGGATCACCATATCCATGCAGAACAACTACCTTGGGGATCACATAAAGAAAAAAGTGGTTTTCATTCATTTCATCTGGATTGATGTGGTATTTTTCAACTACAAATTTCTCCCATTTGGACCACTCCTGATCATTCCATGGGCGCAGCTGATCCACAATTTTTTCAAAAATATTCCGCTTCAGCGCCTCAATCGGACGCGTCATCATGGTCGTACGCGGGCACATTTCACAACGCATATTGCACGCATTGGTTGTTTCGATGTTGTAAACAACCGGTTCCGGGCTTCTGAACTCCTCAAATTTTTCGATCAGGTATTCCCGCTCAAATTTTTTTCCATCCATCAGACTGTATTTGAGGTCATAGACCTTCTGGTAAAACTCAATATCAAACATGCACTATCTCCATGGTTGTCGCATATTACAGATTCAAGCAAAAGGAAAACTATTATAACCTTTTAGTTTCAACGTTTTTTTTATTCTCCTTTTTTGGAAAACTTTTCAATCAGCAGGTCAGCCAATTCCCTGACTGCGCCTTTGCCACCCTTTTTGTCGAGCACAATATCGGCCTGTCGTTTCACTTCATCGGCTGCATCTAATGGCGCCGCAGCAAACCCCACAATCGGAAAACAGGGAAGGTCGTTGAGGTCATTACCGATATACACAACCTCACTCGCTTTTAACTTCTTATCTTCCAAATAAGACCGCAAGACAAATTCCTTATCAACCACATTTTGAATAATCGGGATATCCAGTTTGCTGCAGCGGGCTGTGACAACAGGGTTTTTTTCTTTGGAAATGACAACAGCGTCAATATCCGTCATCTTACGGAGCCGTTCAAGCCCAAACCCGTCGGCCCGACTGGCTGCGACCATCTCAACCCCCTCCTCATTCACATACACCTGGTCATCCGTCAACACTCCATCGAAATCCATAACGAGCAGTTTCACCTTCTCGGGGAAAGGTCTCTTTCTTTTCCCTGGGGAAACAATGTTCAAGTTTCCTTCAAGCAGCGTTTTTTCCGCCCGGCCCCAGTCCATTATTGTGTCAATATCAACCGAATAGAGCGGATCAATGAAAAGAGGAAAGATGGCATCTCCCGACATGGAATTTTTTTTCATGATGGTGGATATACGGATCACATCTATGTGCCCGGTCTGCCAGTATGCAACCGGAAGATCCTGCCGCGGCGCATTATAGGATTCAGGAATATCTTCCACTTCAATTAATGGAACCATCTGCTTATTTTCATTAATCAGCCACATCTTGTATGGATTCTGGGTTGAGGGAACCACACCTCTAACCGAATCCGCTTCCGGATTTTCTACCATCAGGCGGACAGCCTCATCCACCATCCCCGGCGGCCGGAAGGGTGAGGTTGGGCGAAGTTGAACCACCAAATCCGGACAGTAATTTTCATTCTTCTCCAGCCAATTTATGGCATGGCGGAAAACTGGCAAATCCGTTGTGGTATCCTCCGCAAGCGCCGCTGGGCGCATGAAGGGGGTTTCTGCACCATACCTGCGGGAAATCGAAGCGATTTCCTCATCATCCGTTGATACGATCGTGCGCGTTACACTTTCAGCCTGTTTGCCCGCCGCAATGCTGTAGGCAATCAGCGGATACCCGGCAAACTCCTTGATGTTTTTGCGGTAAATACTCTTGGAATTGCCCCTCGCAGGAATGACTGCTAGCACTTCCATTTTCTTATTCATATGACTCTTTTCCTTCGTGAATAGTCTGGTGGAATACAACCGGTTTACGGTAAATACCTGAATGAAGGATTCCCCATGCAAGGTTCAATGCTTTTTTGCCATCTTCATATGTACAGGAAGAAGGCTCTTCCCGCTTCACAACACGAATAAAATGCTTCATCTCCTCCAAGAACATCCAGTTCCTTTCATACCCATCCGGCGCTTCAATAACTGTGCGGTCCTTCCCTTTTCTATCCTTCCATACGGAACTGTCCTTATAATCCCAGCCAATCACCCCCTCTGTGCAGGTGATTTCCAGATCGTGCCGTTTGGGTCTCCGGTAATAATCAAGATGCAGATTTCCGGCCACACCATTCCTGTGTTCCAGTATTACCTCAGCGAAATCCTCCACTTCAATATCCAGCTGTCCACTGTTTCCAGTGACTGCAAAGAGGGTCCTGACCTCTCCAAATAACCAGCCAAGATAATCCAACGGATGGCACAATGTCAGCACCACCCCACCGCCCATATCCTCTCTGGCGGCATAGCTATCACGAAAATCCTCCCAGGGATGCCAATCCGGCAGGTATTCTCCCCAATAGCAATGATAAGAAAGCGGCAGGCCAATTTCCCGGGTGTCCAGAAATTGCTTGATTTTTTTCAATCCGGGATTGAACCGGAATTGAAATGCGGAAAAAAAAGTGATATCTCCGCCGGAAATCACTTTTTCCAGGGCAGATAATTCATCAATTCGGAACGCAATCGGCTTTTCCAGAAAAAGATCGCATCCCGCCTCAGCGGCAGGCACAGCAGTTTTAACGTGGAGATGGGTGGGGTTCGAGACAATTACTGCGTCCGGATGATGTCCCAGCGCTTTTTCCAGTGAATATTCAACCGGGAAACCGGCAAGCTCTTCGTCCGGCAGCGTACTCTTATTCGTACGGTATAGGACAATGTCAT
>CAYPPV010000076.1:0-7284 GCA_964412705.1 uncultured Pelolinea sp.
CGTCGTCAGCCTCCCTTTTTCTTTTGAATCAGGTAAACGCAGCAGGCATGCTTTGGAATACGCGTTTCGGCTCCAACCTTTCACCGACACGCTGATAACCATTCCCAATGACCGCCTATTAAATGACGATATTTCAAGCCAACCGATTAGCCGTGCATTTGCCTCTTCGGATGATTATTTGGCAAAAGGTATTCAGGGTCTGAGCGGGTTGGTAAATTCGGAATCGACCATGGGGATTGATTTTTCCCACATCATTCGATTAATGACCACGAAAGGTGGAACATATATATCCATTGGGTTTGGTGAGGGGTCTTCGCGGGTGATACAGGCGCTTGACCAAGCTTTCAATCATCCCCTTGTAGGGGATATTTCCATTCGCGAATCAGCTGGTATCGTTATAAAATTCAGAGGAAATATTACCCTAACGGAATTGAACCAGGGGGTTGCTCATATTCGTTCAAGAATCTCTCCTGAAACGGAGTTAATCCCGGTTGTAAGTGAGGAAAAATTGTCAAATAATCGGGTTGAAGCGTTTGTTCTCGCTGCCGGCATTGGTGCGGTCCCCATTCACGCAGAATATATACCAGAAACTACAGTTAATTATGAGGATGATAAACTGCCGGTAATTCAATCTGATCCTGTTGGACAATTCGATTATGTCCAGGCAGAAAGTGATTTAGATAATCTGGAAGTGCCTGCCTTCATACGCAAAGGATATAATTTAGCCGGTTCAATTTAAACCATGGACATACAGGGATTTTTAATAAAAGTAAATCAGCGTGTTTACAAACAGTTTCCATATTTGGAAGGAAATGAGCCGGAAATCAGCAGGATATCTGAAGAAAGATTTTCCATTATATACAGGGGCAAGCAGTTAACTGCCGATGGTCATCAAATTCCCCTTACTGTCAAAGTTACCGTGAATAAATCCGGGGAAATCGAGAAATTGGCCACATCGAAATAAAGCGAATGGCGAAAGTGAACGAAAAAATTGCAGCCGCCCGGGCTCATCCGAATATCGCTTTTATAAAATATTGGGGAAATCGCGATTCCAGGCTTCGCCTACCCGAGAACGGATCCATATCAATGAATTTGGCCTCAATACATACGATAACCCGTGTAGTCGTCGACCCAGAATTACAAAACGACCGTTTTACTCTAAATGAAGAAAACCAAACCGGTCCTGCATTCCAAAGAGTACACCAATTTCTTGATTTGATTCGAAGCAAAATCTCAAATCCTTATTTTGCGGAGGTGACGAGCAGTAACAATTTCCCATCCTCAGCGGGAATTGCATCTTCAGCTTCTGCCTTCGCGGCGCTGGCTGTATCTGCTGCGGCAGCCTATGAGTTAGATCTTAACGAGAGAGACCTCTCCATCTTGGCTCGTATGGGCTCAGGATCCGCCAGCCGCTCTATACCTGCCGGGTTTGTTGAATGGTATGCCTCTGATTCCCATACCGATTCCTATGCAGAGACGATCGCTCCGCCCGAACATTGGAAATTATGGGATTGTATTGCTATAGTTGAAAAGTCAAGCAAGAAAGTAAGTTCGACAGCCGGTCATTCGTTGGCTGGCACAAGCATCCTCCAGCCAGCCCGTACTGCTGGAGCCTCTTCCCGCCTGGACATCTGCCGTTCTGCCATCATTGAAAGGGATTTCCAGAAATTGGCAGATATCATGGAACTGGACAGCAACCTCATGCACGCGGTTATGATGACTTCGAATCCCCCTCTGATCTACTGGCAGCCGGAATCCATACACATAATGAAAGAGGTAATGGCATGGCGGAAAAATGGGCTTGAAGCGGCATATACACTGGACGCAGGCCCCAATGTTCACGTAATTTGCACAGAAGAAAACCATGGGGAAGTTAAAGACCTTCTGGAAAATTTTCCCGGTGTTTTGGAAGTGCTGAGCTCTCCCCCTGGCAGTGGCGCTGCCCTGATTCCTCACTCTCAAGATTAATATTCTTCCTACATCCATTTTTTTTTACAAAAGTTATAATCATGACCGATTATTAAGGAAAATAATTCAATGAGCAATTCGATATTAACGGTAATTGAGTTTGTTGCCGCCCTAGGCGCGCTCCTATTTGTTCATGAATTAGGACATTACCTGGTCGGACTTCTGTTTGGAATAAAGGCGGAAGAATTTGGATTTGGTTATCCTCCAAAATTAATAAAGCTTTTTTCCATTGCCGGAACGGATTTCACGCTGAATCTCATCCCTTTCGGAGCATTCGTTAGGTTTAAAGGAGAAAATGACCCCGATGTAGAAGGAGGTCTGGCGTCAGCAAACAAGTGGAAACGCTTGGGAACACTGCTTTCGGGGCCGTTTATGAACATTCTCACCGGGATTCTTCTCTTTACTATTGTCATTTCTCAAACCGGAATTCCCCAGTCTAATATGGTTCAAATTGCCGGAGTTGCACCCGGTTCACCAGCCGCCGAAGCTGGCATCCTGGAAGGAGATATGCTTGTAACCATCAATTCAGAAGATGTTGATAGCATGGAGATGGTCAGTGATAGGATCAGCCAGAATCTGGGCGATATGATTTCCCTCACGGTAATCCGCTCTGGAGAGAAAATGAAGTTCTCACTGGTTCCAAGAGAAAATCCGCCTGAGGGAGAAGGTGCAATCGGAATCCTGATGCAGAATCCCGTTGAAGAAGTTGGGTTTTTCCGTGCGATCCCTTTTGGAGGCAGACTGGCTTGGGAGCAAGTCAAACAGATCGTTTCTGTGCCGGTGTTGCTGATCCGAGGCCAGGTTGAATCAGAAGAAGCGCGTCTGCTTTCTCCAAAGGGGATTTATGATGTGTATTCCCATGTGCGGGAAGAAGAAAGAACAATTGAAGATGATCAGCCATCCTTGGCTTTTCTGAATATTGCCTGGTTTTTTGGGGTTATTTCTGTCGCTCTGGGCTTCTCAAACCTGTTGCCTATCCCCGCGTTGGATGGCGGAAGAATATTATTTATACTGCCAGAGATATTTATCGGCAAACGGGTGCCACCGAAATACGAAAACTTTATCCATTTCATTGGCTACATCACTTTGTTGGTAATCATGGTATATGTTTTTTACCAGGACTTTGCTAATCCAATTCAACTGCGTTAATGAATATGAATGAGGAATTTGAACCAGTTCCGATAAAAAAAGTAATCGAATCATTAATGGATTTGACCAAATCCATCCCGGATGAATATTTACACATCTTTTCGGATATCACAAGAAACGATTTGAAAGAAATCCAAAAGGTTTGGGGGGATATTCCCGTGCAGCAGAAGATAGATTTGCTGACAGGATTGGAAATGATGATGGAAGCCGATTCGTTTATGCTCTGCGACGATATAGCAAAATTTGCTCTGGAAGATACAGATCCAAATGTACGTAACCGCGCAATTTCACTTTTGTGGGAGTGCTCAGACCCGGAAGTTGCCCGAAGATTCCTGTACTTACTGCATAACGACACAAATCTGATAGTGAAAATATCCGCTGCCTCAGCGCTTGGCAAGTTCATTTTGCTGGGTGAATTGGAAGAATTTTCGCAAACTCTTTACAAACAGATTCTTAATGATCTAATCGAGCTTTATTATAGGGATATTGCGAAAAGCTTAAAACAGGAACTTATAAAATCGCTAGGATATTCCGACAGGTCTGAAATCACATCCATGATACAGGAATCTTATGAAAGCACAGAAGCTTCCTGGCAGCTTGCTTCTGTTATAGCCATGGGGCGCTCGGCGGACCCAAAGAAGTGGAAATCACAAATTATCAATATGATAATGAATAGTGATGCATATTACCCTGTCCGGATCGAAGCAGTAAAAGCGGCTGGCGAACTGGAAATTTCTTCCGCCCGTCCCATTCTTCTGCAAATGTTTGAAGAGGAAAGGGAGGATGTGGAAATGAATTTCCATATCATTTGGGCTCTATCCAAAATCGGCGGAGAAGGTGTCCGTGAGGCCTTGGTGAGAAGAATGGAAATAACAGAAGACAAAGATGAAATAGAAATATTGGAGAAGGCAATTGATAATCTAGATTTCGCAGAACAGCTGCCGGATTTAGATATTTGAATCGGAGGATGATGGAAAATAATACCAAAAAAAGAATGCATGCCACTGTTGAGGGAATGGTGCAGGGAGTCGGCTTCCGCTTCTTCGTGTTCCAATACGCAATGGACCGGGGCCTCAAAGGATGGGTAAGGAACAGGAGCAGCGGGGAGGTAGAGATTATGGCAGAAGGTTCTGAATCAGACCTGGAATACCTATGCAGAAAGTTAGAGGTCGGTCCTCCTGCCGCCCAGGTTACGAATGTGAATGTGGAATGGATGGATTATAAAGGGGATCTATCCCATTTTGACGTTCTCTCAACCCTTTAAATCCTCCTCTTTTTCACCAGCCAGCAGCGACACTTTTTTCCATGGAGGAAGAGTAGAAATATCCGCCAACATCGCCCTGAGTTCATAAACTTGGTCTCGCAGAAGAGCGGCGCGTTCAAATTCCAGATTCTCTGCCGCAAGTTTCATCTTCCTTTCTGTTTCCTCAATAATCCGTTCGAGTTCATTGGCAGGAAGTTTAGATACTGATATCCCAGTTTCATAGACAGCTTTATCTTCCTCTAT
Organism: uncultured Pelolinea sp.; assembly: GCA_964412705.1. GTDB lineage: Bacteria > Chloroflexota > Anaerolineae > Anaerolineales > Anaerolineaceae > Pelolinea. The sequence goes on from CAYPPV010000076.1 coordinate 4,625, forward strand.
TACAGCATGCGAACTTAAACGCTCAGTAATATCATATATTTCCTTGGTGATGCTGATCGGCTGGATATGGTGTTCTTCATTATAATTCATCTGTATTTCCCGCCTGCGGTTTGTTTCTTCCACAGCTTCACGAATAGCGCCGGTTATTTTATCCGCATACATAATCACCTTCCCGTTTGCATGCCTGGCAGCCCTTCCGATTGTCTGTATCAGGGCAGTAGCCGAACGCAGGAACCCTTCTTTATCCGCATCCAGAATCGCTACAAGTGAGACTTCGGGCAGATCCAGACCTTCCCGAAGTAAATTAATGCCCACCACCACATCATAAACACCCAGGCGGAGGTCCCGGAGAATTCCCACACGGTCTAACGTTTCCACTTCAGAATGCAAATAGTGCACATTAAAGTCTAACTCTTCAAGGTATTGAGATAGATCCTCTGCCATGCGCTTCGTCAGCGTCGTAACCAGCACACGTTCCTTTCTTTCGATTCTCCTCCGGATTTCCCCTATCAGGTCATCGACCTGCCCTTCTATCGGCCTGATTTCAATTTCCGGATCGACCAATCCGGTTGGCCGGATAATCTGCTCAACCACTTTATCCACCTTTCCCAATTCATAAGGTCCTGGAGTCGCAGAAGTGTAGATGGTGAATCCCATTTTCTGTTCAAATTCTTCAAAGGTGAGAGGTCTGTTATCCAAAGCAGATGGTAAACGGAAACCAAATTCAACCAGTGTCTCCTTCCTTGATCGATCTCCGTTATACATTCCCCTGATTTGGGGAACCGTCATATGGGACTCATCCAGAACTAGGATGTAATCAGATGGCAGGAAGTCCATCAGGGTCCAGGGTGGTGTTCCCTCCGGCCGCTGATCCAGATGCCTGGAATAGTTTTCGATTCCCGAACAGTATCCGATTTCTCTGAGCATTTCCAGGTCAAAACGGGTCCGTTGTTCAAGCCTCTGTGCTTCCAGCAATTTTTCATTCTTTTTCAGATATTCGAGATGTTCTTCTAATTCCTGCTCAATGTCTCTGATTGCCTTCGCCAGACGTTCTTCTTCAGTGATGAAATGTTTGGCGGGATAAATGGCTAAATAATCCAGATCGCTGAGCAACTCACCGGTAAGAGGGTTGATGCTGATGATCTGCTCCACCTCATCTCCGAAAAAAGAAATTCGGTAAGCTATATTTTTTTCATATGCCGGAGAAATCTCAAGCGTGTCTCCGCGCAGGCGGAAAACACCCGGACGCAATTCCATATCATTTCTTGAATAATGTTCCTCAATCAGCTGGCGCAGAAGTAAATTTCTGCGGTAAATCTCCCCTCTTTTTAATTCAATGACAATATTTCTGTACGCTTCAGGGCTGCCCAATCCATAAATGGCAGACACAGAAGCAACCACAATCACATCCTTTCTGGATACAATGGAGGTTGTGGCTGCTAAACGGAGACGTTCTATCTCTTCATTAATATCCGTTTCCTTTTCGATATACAGGTCCTGGCGGGGCACATAGGCCTCCGGCTGATAGTAATCGTAATAAGAAACAAAATATTCAACCGCGTTATTCGGAAAAAATTCCTTGAATTCAGCATACAACTGGGCAGCCAGTGTCTTGTTGTGGGCCATCACCAGAGCAGGTTTCTGCACTTCTTGGATAACATTGGCAATGGTAAAGGTTTTGCCTGTGCCCGTTGCGCCAAGCAGTACCTGGTGTTTTTTTCCTTGTTCAATACCCTTGATCAGCTTGCGAATCGCTTCTGGCTGATCACCCATCGGACGGTAGGGGGAATGAAGATCAAATTTCATGAGACAACTTTCTCTTTTTTTATTTTTTCTCTTAACTTCAGCAAAGAATTGTTCAGGCGAATCTTCCAATTAACCTCACCTTCAAGCGGAATCCAGTAAGCATTCTTCCCTCTGCGAACTGTATCTCCAAGATCTGGCAGGACCCGGTAATCTTTTTCCTCAGGTAGAGGTGGAAAACGAAAGACAATGTAATCTTTCTCCACAGTGATGGAAGATAATCCACTTTCTTCCGCTATCAGCTTCATCCTAAGCTGCCATAAAGTGTTTTTCAATTCCTCAGGCACGGGTCCGAAACGGTCGCCAAATTCCATCTCCAATTCATCAACCTCCTGCAACTCCGTTATGTCAGCGATCCGTCTGTACAGGCGGAGTCGCAACTGATCCTCCGGTATGTAATCATTGGGTATTCCGATGTTCAGGGGCAGGTCAACGGTTACTATGGGCCGCATTCCGGTTATCTCTATGTTTTTTGATATTCCTGGCTCAAGCTCGCCTGATTGTTTCATTTCATTTACTGCTTGTCCAAGAAGTCGGGTGTATAGATGGAAACCGACAGCCGCGATGTGCCCGTGTTGGTCCGTTCCGAGTAAATCGCCTGCACCCCGCATCTCCAGATCGCGCATGGCGATGGAATAACCCGCTCCGAGGTAAGTGTGTTCCGCAATGGTCTCCAGGCGTTCCAACCCTTCAGGTGTTGGCTTCTTCTTCGTATGGTGAAAAAAGTATGCATAAGCCCTTGATGATCCGCGCCCCACTCTGCCGCGGAGCTGATACAGCTGTGCAAGGCCGAAAGTATCCCCACGGTCAACAATTAGTGTATTATATTCTTCAGCAAATACCCAAAGTGGATCCTT
>CAYPPV010000077.1:0-4672 GCA_964412705.1 uncultured Pelolinea sp.
CTGTATTGCTATTCCAACGACTGCGGGCACAGGAAGCGAAGTAACACGAAATGCGGTGATTTCCGTTCCAGAGAAAAATGTGAAAGTAAGCATGCGTAGCCCAAAAATGATTCCTTCCATCGCTCTGGTTGACCCCGAAGCGACCTTCGATGTTCCCCCAGATATTACGGCTGTGACCGGGATGGATGCTTTCACCCAAGTAATTGAGCCTTATGTATCCGTCCGGTCCAATGCCATGGTTGACATGTTCTGCAGGGATGCCATACCGAGAGCTGCGAAATATTTGTCCCGCGTCTATGAGAATGGAAGCGACCAGGAGGCACGAACCAATATAGCATGGGTTAGCCTGATGGGCGGTCTATCACTTGCGAATGCGGGTCTAGGCGCAGTCCATGGATTTGCTGGGCCGATTGGGGGCATGTTTCATGCTGCGCACGGGGCTGTCTGCGCCGCCTTGCTTCCTGCGGTGATGAAAATCAACGTGGAAGCAACAAATGAAATCCCGGGGAGGGAAGACACATTTGAACGATATCGAGAAATAGCAGCCTGGATAACCGGAAATAAGGAAGCAGACCCTAATGAAGGCGTGCTTTGGCTGGAATCTCTCAGTGAGAAAATGAATATTCCCAAACTGAACGAGATGGGAATTCATGTGGATGATTTTCCGGCCATTATCGAAAAATCGAAAGTATCAAGCAGCATGAAGGGAAACCCGATTAAGCTTAATGAAGAACAATTATACAAAATTCTGGAACTCTCTTTTTGAGTTCCAGAATAAAAAATCTATTAGTATATTAGCGATCTTCATGACTATCGTACGAAGAAACTGACCCCCAATATTCCCGGGCCTCCATGGACCAGGATAGCAGGTGGCAGATTGGTTACAGGAATCTCATTGATTCCTATTTTCTGTTTTAAATGTTCCGCCAATTCTTCACCTTCATGTAATACACCGCCGTGCTGCACATTTAGATAGGCATCTTCTGCAGAGGGGCACTGCTCGCAGACTAGTTCAATGAATCTCGCTAACGCCTTTTTACGTGTTCTCTGCTGTTCAATTGCTTCAACCTGGCCATCCACAATTCCGAGAATTGGCTTTACCTGCAGAACACTACCGACAAGAGCTTTCGCCGCACCAATCCGCCCGCCTTTCTGCAGATATTCAAGTGTGTCCACCAAAAAATAAGTGCGGTTTTTTTCAGCAAGATCCATTATCTCTTTTGAAATTTCTTTGGCAGATTTACCCTCATCTGCCATTTGCTTCGCAATGCGAACCAAAACTCCGAGACCGGCGCCAATCAGGGGGGTATCTACAACAGTTATATTTGCATCTGGATAGTCGTTCACTGCGACCTCTGCCCGGCTGTATGTTCCGCTCATTTTGGCGCTCGGGCATATGATAAGAATTTCATCTTTGCTATTCCTGGTCAGTTCATCCAGTATGGGTTTATATAGATGGGGATATGGTGCGGCTGTCTTTGGAAGGGTGGTGGAGGTTTTCAACTTTTCAATAAAGGTCTCGGAATCCATTTCCGTATCGTCCCTGTAGCTATCCTCTCCAAAAATTACAATTTGAGGTAGATAAGCCACTCCCATCTTCTTTGCTTCTTCTACCGGTATGGAAGAAAGTGTGTCAGCAATTATCTTGACCATTTTATGATTCCTTTCCTTCCTTAAAATTTTTTGCTGCGGGAAGCCCGCCTAATTCCTCTGCTTCCATAACCGCATTTATGATTGCGTCGGCAAAAACAAATGGGGCGTGGGCATGTAGAATATTCGCATCAACTTTTTTTTCTCCAGTTGCCAACCCGAAGACTGTATCTCCATCCAGCATTGTGAAAGATGGCTGAACCGAAAGGGCGATGCCGTTTGATGCGCAATCTGCCAGCTTATTTACTTCTGATTTCGTAAGATCGGCGTTCGTCACTATCACACCGATTATGGTATTGGATTTTGAGGCAAAAGAGAGGATCCCCTTTCCAATGAAAGTCTGCATGACAGAGAGCGTGTTTGCGAAATATCCTTTTTCACCAATAGAAAGGGGCAGTTTTTCAAATCCTCTTGCGCCGGCAAGAATTCCCCTGTTTTTATAATCCACAACGTCTCCAAAAGGATTGACAACAGCGGCTGCTCCCAAAATCACGTTGCCGCCAATATCCATGCTGCTCGTGCCGAAACCGCCCTTCATGGCATGCCCCATTCCGAAGATTTTTCCAACAGATGCGCCAGTACCGGCTCCCCAATTGCCCTGATTCGGTTTTTCTGTGGAGGAGTCTCTGCAGGCTTGATACCCCATCTCTTTATCAGGCCTGATATTGGCATTTCCCACAGCGAGATCATAGATAATTGCAGTCGGCACGATTGGAACAAGGGCTGAACCGGTATCAATGCCAATTTTTTTCTCTTCGAGATACTGCATGGCACCTCCCGCAGTATCCAGCCCGTATGCGGATCCGCCGGACAGCATAACTGCATGTACTTTCTCAATAAGATGCATTGGCCGCAGGAGATCGGTTTCCCTTGTGCCGGGCGCGCCGCCTCGCTGGCTTACACCCCCTACAGCTCCTTTTTCGCATAAAATTACCGAACATCCTGTCGCTGCATCGAGATTTTGTGCATGGCCTACTTTGATTCCATCAATATCGGTGATGCTGTGGGTAATTTTCATTTCATATAAATCTCGTATAGGAAAAGTGAGTCTTGATAGATTATATGATACTCTGATACTAAATTTGAAATGGATATCTGTTGAGGTTCTATGAATACAAAAGATGACCGATCTGATGTAGTGGCTGTTGTGATATTTGGGGTCACTGGCGACCTGACGCGCAGAAAGCTGCTCCCGGCTTTCTACCAGTTATATAAAGAAGGCCGCTTGACTTGCAAGTTGGATATCATTGGTTTCGCGCGCCGGCCCTGGAGCGATAAGAACATGCGCCAGGTGCTTGCGGACGGAATTAATCAGTATGCGAGGGAAAAGCCCGTTGATCAGGATGCAGTCAAAGAACTTCTGAAGTCATCCACCTACTTACAGTCAACGTTCGAAAATGAGGAGGGATATGATCAATTGAACTCCTACCTTTCTGAAATGAATTATCAGAAAGTAATTTTTTACTTGGCGGCTCCACCCAGCCAATACTCATTGATTATCAAGAATCTCAAGGCATGTAAAAATTATTCCGGAAAACGCAAATGGGTACGTATCGTTGTGGAAAAGCCATACGGCCGGGATCTTGTATCCGCTCAGGAGCTGGAAAAAAATCTGCACAGCTGTTTCAACGAGGACCAGATATACCGCATAGACCACTATCTCGGGAAAGAGACAGTGCAAAATATCCTGGTTTTCAGATTCGCAAATGGTATTTTTGAACCGCTCTGGAATAATAATTATATTGACCACGTGCAGATCATGGTGGCGGAAACCGTTGGTGTGGGGACGCGGGCGGGATATTTCGATACTGCCGGAACGATTCGTGATATGTTCGCAAACCACTTGCTGCAGTTGCTTACTCTGACAGCGATGGAAGCGCCTTATGCATTTAATGCGGATTCCGTGCGTGACGAGAAAATGAAAGTCATGCGTTCACTTCGGCCTTTAACCGGAAAAGATGCTATGAACAATACTGTGCGGGCCCAATATTCTTCCGGCTTCATGAATGGGAATGAGGTTGTAGGATATTTGCAGGAAGAGAATGTTCCCAAGGATTCAACGACGGAGACATATCTGGCTGTTAAAGCCTATATAGATAATTGGCGCTGGGCACAGGTGCCTTTTTATATAAGGAGCGGCAAGCGGCTACCCAGGAGGGCTACAGAAATTGCGATCCAATTTAAACAGGTGCCGCTTTCACTCTTCAACTGGAAAAACCTTGCCGGTGAAGCGCCCAATGTGCTGCTTCTCCGGGTTCAGCCGGACGAGGGCATCAATCTCACTTTTGGAGCAAAAATGCCCGGTCCCGTAAATCAGATTACGCCGGTCACAATGGAATTTTGTTATGAGGATGCTTTTGAGTCAACTCCCCCTGAAGCATATGAGCGATTGCTGATCGATACCATCATGGGTGACCAGACACTATTCACCAGGAGTGATGAGGTGATTGCGCAGTGGCGGTTTGTCAACGGCATTCTGGACGCTTGGGAGGCAAACCCGGTGAAAAAGATCCCCCAGTATGAAGCAGGAACATGGGGGCCAATAGAAGCAGCTGAGTTTATTACATCAGATAACAGGAACTGGAGAAACCCGGGCTAATCTAACCGGGATCTGCAGTTTGGGCAAATTTGCTCGGTGTTCAATACAACAAAACCGCAGTTCTTACACGTGACCGGTTGAACATCTCCCATTGGGGCGCCGCAGGCGATGCAATTCGATGCCCCAACCGGGTTTGCGGTCCTGCAGTATTCACAGACAATCCTTCTAAGTCGCTCAGATAGCTCATACCCGCTTCCCAGCGATTTCGCGTTTGCGGAAAGTACTTTCCAGACTTCATCGATTAACTGGATATATTCTAAATCCTGCGCTATATCGTCAATCCTGGTGAGCAAACTAAATGGATTTTTTATAGCGGTAAGTGCGGAATAGCCCAGGCTGGCGGCAATGCCAAACCATGACTGCTGGCCCACCTGAACGGATACGCCATCTTCAATAGACTGGAATGTTATCCCGAGGGCGGTT
>CAYPPV010000077.1:4682-7275 GCA_964412705.1 uncultured Pelolinea sp.
GAAGTCCTACTCTCCCTTGTCTGGATTTGCACCGCAACCCGGTCTTCTGATCCAAGTTTCTGGGCAAAGAGATTACCTCGATTGAAATGTACAAGCAAACATTCCGCCAGATCGTTGGGTGTAAAATTTCCGTGAAAAATTTTCTGCTCCATACTGATTCGATTATAATCGGTACCTCTTTGGACATGAATATAAAAAAATATTTACCATTTTTTGCAGCAATTTTCTTCCTGGGATTGATGTTTTTGGATGCGGGTTTTGCACAGGCCGAAAGTGAATGTCAGCAGCCTACAATCGCGATTCCGACTGTTACCGGAACACCTCGGGGAGTTATCGCCACTGTGAATATCAACCGTGAAGATGCAATCAATGTGAGAAACGGCCCTAGCGTTCTCTTTGACCTTATTGGTACGATTCAGCCGGGCCAGCAGGTTCCCGTTCTGGGGAGGTCGGTTGGTGGAGACTGGATATTGATCGAATATTTTGGAGGTCCAGAAAACCAAGGCTGGATCTATGCACCTTTTGTGACCCTGTCTCCGGGAGAAATTCCAATCATTGAACCGCCGCCAACCCCAACACCAGAATTGACCCAAACCGTAAATCCAACATTGGCAGCTCAGTTTATTAATACGCCGGTGCCAACTCGGTTGGCAACATTCACCCCGGTTGAACCACTGGTGATTCCAACCTACGAGGACGTAACGCGTGTGTCGCTGTTTAGACGCATACCCATGGGATTGGTCATCCTCGTGATTGGTGGTCTCGGCGCATTATTAGCGCTCTTCTCATTTTTCACTGAGCGCTGATTTATTCAAAACATCACTTAGCAAATTGCCGGGTGGTTTTGCCGTGCGGAACCATCTAGCCGTACGGTTGGAAATTGAATAAACAGTGCGGATTTTATCTATAGCTTCTACTACGGACCGCTCTCCTATCTGTATTAATTCATTAATATCCACTTTATCAAACATTGTATAGTGGTAAATATCCGGGAATATGGCAGCATCCGGTTTGTCCAGCTTCAGCCGTAATTCTGCGATTGCATTGGTGGTAATTTCCATTGAAGCGATGAAAACACGCATCGCTTTGCCGAGTCGGAGCTGGCTGATCTGTTCAACGATAAACTGGGGGATCGGGACGTACGGCGGAATATCCAGCCGGGGCGTGTTGGGTCTTTTTTCCATGGGCGGGGTGAGGCTGACCGCAAGAATGGGAAAATTCGGATTAAGCCACCTGGCCACAGATGTTGGTACAGGATCCAGGATGCCGCCATCCACCAGGCAGAGCTGGTTAATGTTTAATGAAGGAAATATTCCCGGTATAGCAGTCGTTGCTTTCACAGCGTCAATGACCTTTCCGGTGTTCAATATAATTTCTTGCCCGGAGTGAACATCAACAGCCGTTGCGGCAAATGGAATTTTTAAATCTTCAAAGGTTGCCTGGCCGATTTTCTTTTCCAAAAGCTTATATAAACCTCCAAGTCCAAGCAGGGAGGGGGCGTCATTTTTTGAACGATTAAATAATTCCGAATAACTGAGTTCCTTGGAGAAGTTTTCAATATCGTGTGATGAATATCCGAAGCAATAAAGGGCGCCGACGATCCCTCCAGCGCTTGTCCCGGCAATGCCTTTTACTTCATAACCTTCTTTTTCAAGCTGACGGATAACTCCTATATGGGTGAAGCCCTTGGTTCCACCCCCGCCCAAAGCTAAATTCAATTTATACATGATTGCAGATTAGAATTTTAACAAAAAATATATGTTTGGTAATATCAAACCACACGGATGCTAAAATTGAGAAATGGGTAAAATGGTTATTGCCAGAAACAAGAAGGCAAAATTTGAATATTTTTTACTTGAGCATTATGAAGCTGGAATCGTGTTGAAAGGGAGTGAGATAAAATCGATACGTGACAGGAAAGCAAGCATTGCGGAATCTTATGTTCAGACTAATGGCGAAGAAGCATGGCTGGTGAATGCCCATATAGCCCCTTACGACCCTGCCAGCAGAGAAAACCATGATCCCAAAAGAGATCGCAAGCTGCTGCTCCATAAAAGAGAGATTGATGAGTTGTGGGAGGCGGTACGGCAAAAAGGACTGACGGTTATCCCGACCGAACTCTATCTTAGGGATGGTAAAGCAAAATTGGATATCGCACTCGCAAGAGGTAAAAAATTGTATGACAAACGCAGGGAAATTGCCAAGAGAGATATACAGCGTGAAATGGAACGGACGAGGCGCCGGAGGTAGCTATCCTTGGTTGAAATAACAGGTAGCACTCTTACGCTCAAGGAAATACATGAAGTAGCCCGAAAACAAGAGCGGGTTTCGCTTTCTCAGCAAGCTGGCAAGGCGGTTAAATCATCGTTTAATCGTGTTTTGAAAATTGTAGAAGTGGATAAACCCGTTTACGGCATCAACACTGGATATGGCGTTTTTGCGGACAAAACTATCTCGAAAAAAGACCGCAAGAAACTGAACAGGAATTTAATCATCAGCCATGCTGTGGGGACGGGAGAAATTCTGCCTGTAGAGGTAATACGGGCAGCTATGCTGATCCGGATGAACGCGCTCGCCAAGGGGTATTCCGGCG
>CAYPPV010000078.1:0-7165 GCA_964412705.1 uncultured Pelolinea sp.
AGTTAATTCCCGCAGCAAAGAAAGCAAGTATTCTTGAGTTCGTTCAAGCGTCAACAGCCTTTCCTGCAATTTTGATCTTACCGGTAACAGCACTGTTGATTAGGGTGGTTTTGTATTCTTTTAGGTTTTTGATTTGGGCAAACTGCAATGAAATAGCTTTATCAATTTTGGTTGACTGTCCTTCAATATGTTTAACTATCCAGTCTTGCTCAGCCCTGTCTGGATAAGCGATTTCCATATCAAAAATGTCAATTTATCGTCCCCGATAATAACTGGGACAATTGGTGTGGCAGAATCCCCCACATTGAATCCCATGCCGCCCAGTTCCTTTCTGATCCTTTCCCCAATGGCGTTTACCCGTTCTACCCGTTCCGGTTCATTACGGATAATATCCAGCGCTGCCAGTGCAGAGGCAGCGTTTGAGGCGGGAATGCTGGCACTGAAAATTAAGGACCTCGCATTATGTTTTACAAAATGAATGACATCCTCATCTCCAGCCACAAACCCGCCGAGCGAGGCAAATGACTTGCTGAATGTGGACATGATCAAGTCCACATCATCGCTCACCCCATACTCTTCCGCTGTTCCCTTTCCACCGCCCGTAACACCCATTCCGTGGGCATCATCCACCATGATGCGTGCCCCATATTTTTTTGCTACCGGGAGGATATTTGGCAGGTCCGCTAGATCCCCCCCCATACTGAATACGCCGTCCACGACTATTAATTTGCCGAGATTATCCGGTATAGACTTTAGGACTCTTTCAAGGTGGTCAATATCATTGTGCTTGAAGCGCTCAATTTTCCCGTACCCTAACCTGGCCCCGTCCACAATACTAGCATGGTCATCCTTATCAAGGATGACCACATCGTCTCTGCCAATCAGCGAACTGATGGTTCCCAAATTAACCTGCATGCCTGTTGAAAACACCAATGCCTCATCTTTTCCCACGAAATCCGCCAATTCCCGCTCCAATTGTTCGTGCAAGGCGAGTGTGCCGTTTAGGAACCTCGAACCGGTACAGGAGGTTCCATACCTTTTGACGGCATTAATAGCCGCTTTTTTTACTTTGGGATGAGTGGTTAAGCCTAAATAATTATTAGAACCGCACATAATCAGTCGGTTTCCTTCATACTCAACCTCTGTCCCTTCATTTTCATCAAGAGGAATGAAATAAGGGTAAATTCCCTTCTCCATTGCTTCTTTGGCCTGTGTGTAATTTCTGCACTTCTGGAATATATCCATTCAAAAATCCCTTCTTTATATTATTAAAACATTCGATATATAATAAAGATGCTCGAAAGATTAAGAATTCATTATAACTGAGGGTATTCACCAGCGATATGGAAAAAAACCTTTTTGGTGCAGTTGAACTGGGAGGGACGAAGACCGTCGCCGTTTTAGCTCGCGATGTAGATAACATTGCAACGAAAAAAAAATTCCCTACTTTAAATCCAAAAGAAACGGTAAACGATTTGGAAGATTTCTTCAAAAGCCGATCGGAAGAAATCGGAGAACCGATCAGGGCAATCGGGATAGGCAGCTTTGGACCATTAGACTTGAATCCAGAATCAAAAACTTTCGGGTACATTACTTCTACTCCAAAGCGAGGATGGGAATTTTTCAATTTAAAAGATGAGATAGAGAGCAGACTAGACACAAAAGTGTACTTGGATACTGATGTAAACGCTGCTGCTCTTGGAGAGTATTTTACTCACCCCATTAATCATTTCAAGAATATGGTGTACATAACCATCGGAACTGGCATTGGAGCAGGATTGATCGTAAATGGCAAAATTGTTCACGGGCTTGTTCACCCCGAATTTGGCCACATGCGCATACCGCACAATACCCGCTCCGATCCGTTTCCAGGGGTCTGCCCTTACCATCAGGATTGTTTCGAAGGCCTTGCCAGCGGCCCAGCATTAAAAGCAAGGTGGAATCTGGAACCAAAAAAAATTCCTGAAGACCATATGGCATGGGACCTGGAGGCGGAATATATTGGTCATGCGCTGGTGAATCTGATATGTACCATCTCGCCTGAATTGATTGTTATAGGCGGCGGGATAATGCATCACTATAGTCTATACGAAAAGATCCGGGTAAAAACAAAATTGCTTCTTAATAAATATATTCGCTCCCGATATCTCGAAGATAGAATTCAGGAATATATTATTCCTCCCAGATTAAAAGAGAACTCTGGAATTTGCGGAGCTCTTTCCATGGCTATCCACGAAGAAAAGACCAAGAAAAATACCTGATTCATTTAGAGCAGATTTAATATTATTCCAATATCATCACTTCTTAAGTGAAAATGGATCACCCTTCGGTGATTTTTTTTCAATGCTTCGATATCACCAAATGCCTGTGCGTTCTGAAGTAATCCGAATTCAATCCCTTCTTCCGGTATAGGCACATCGTTGTCATGTTCCTTTGTAAAGACGATGTAATTGCCAATATTTTTACCCCCCTTATGATATTGCCCAGTCGAGTGCAGAAAACGTGGTCCAAAACCCAGGGTTGTGGCCAAACCACTTCTCATCAGTATTTCTTTTCGCAACCTCTGCAGCATATCTTCTGTGCGAAGATTCCTGTTCAGAAATGCATTTATAGCAAAGAAATCCTCCTGCCCCGCCCTATCAATGAACCAAGAAAGGATTTTTTGAGGGTCACTTATTCTCAGGTCCATGTTTTCATCAAAATAGATTTGCCATTGATTATCCTCAAAAAAAGGTTTTCCATATTCAAGCGAATTTTTTTCTTTAATTTCACTAATTTTTTCTTTTGTAATTTTCTTGCTCAGCTGTACATCGGGTTGGTTGAACGCATTAACACCAATTAATGAGCATGCGGAGGCGATTGCTAGTTCCCATACATAGAATATTCTGCCAATTTCATAATCATGCTCCAGAACCTGATTCACCACCGGATGTCCCTGATCAATCAGAGATTGAATAAATCCTTCATAGACCTTACTATCACTCTTTGTGATAAAAACAAAAAATCGGTCTTTTTTATAAACAGAAGCATCTACCAATGGCTCCTGTGCTATCGGAAGAATTCCCCTCCCTTCCTTACCGCTGCTTTCCGCCACAAGCTGTTCAATCCAGTATCCGATAGATTCCAGTCCTTCATCATTGAAAATCGTCAGTTTATCTTTTCCTTGTTTATATGCTGTGCCCAGCTGTACGCCCAATGCGACGCCAGGGTTCCATTCTATTTTAGAAATATCAAATAAACTGAGCGTAAATTCTCCTGCTGAACGGAGAATTTGTTCTGCATTCATTCCGGAAAACACAGCTGGAATTAATCCAAATTCAATTAAGGCCGAATATCTGCCGCCCACATTCGGGTTTGCTCTTATCACTTTGCGGAACTTTTTTTCTATCCCTAGTTTCTCCAAATTTGTTCCGGGATCGGTGATGGCGATAAAAAGACTGCCGGGCTCTTCGATTCCACTCTTATTAATCATTTCCCAAAAATATGAAAAAAGGCTGAGGGTTTCGGTTGTCGTCCCTGATTTGCTGCTTACGATGAAAACAGTGTCTGACAATGGTAATTGGTTTTTTAATTCTAAGATTTGATCAGGATTGGTTGAATCCAGTATATAAAAATCTAATTTGCGTTTCGTTTTATCAAACGCCTTAATGATCTTGCTGTAAACCTCGGGAGCCAGCGAGGAGCCGCCCATTCCCATTACAACGGCATGTGTAAATCCATCCTCCACCAACTCATCGAATAATAGATTGGCTTTGGAAATTATTGAGGTGCTTTCTGTGGGCGCTTCCATCCAATCCAGGCGCTGTCTGATTTCCTGGATTTCTGTTTTATTTTCAGACCATAATCTCGGCTGGCCTTCATAAATTTTCTTATAAAAACCTTCATTTCTTAAGCCCAATGATGTTTCTATGAATTTCTCTTTTAAATGACCGATTTGCTTATTGACTGATCGTTTGTATTTTGTGATGGAGTCTAAAACCTGATTTTGAGAATTTATAAATGAACTGATACCTTCCTTTTCCAAATCTACTGCGATCTTCTCCAAATCAATTCCCAATTCGCCCAGTTTTTCAAGTGTTTGGTCTGCTTTAGAAATAAGAGAACTGATATTGATTACCTCTGGAGTACCGTGATCAAAAAATGCTTCGATGGTTTTTAGGGGAGCGGTATTTACTGTGTCCTTAAGAATAAGTGATTCAATATACAGTACATCCGAGTAATCGGGGCTTTTTGTGCTCGTGGAAGCCCAAAGAGGCCGCTGTAGATTTGCACCATGGTCGATTATTTTCTGATAATCTCCAGCGGACTTGCTTTCCAAAAAATACTGGTATGCTTTTATACCATTTAAAATCCCTGCCCTTCCCTTTAATTCTTCATATTCTCCTTTTGAAATAATTTTATTTTCTAATAAGTCCCTGAGTTTATTGTCAGCTTTCACATCCATCCTTGAGATAAAGAAGGATGCGACAGAATGAATCCCGGAGATTGGTTTTTTTTCGTTAATTCTTCTCATTAATCCTGAGAAATAGGCATCGACAACCTCTTTATAACGCTCAATCGAAAATATTAGCGTAATATTCACATTGATTCCGGAATAAATACACTCCTCGATACAAAAAATTCCCGCTTTGGTAGCGGGAATTTTGATAAATATATTTTTCCGGTTGACTTTATTCCAGATCCGTTTCGCTTCAATAATCGTCTTTTCCTTTTCATGCGCGAGACCAGGATTCACTTCAATACTGACATACCCATCCCGTCCCCCGGTTTCTCTGTAAATCGGTTTTAATAAATCTGCCGCATCCTGGACATCCCTTACGACTATCTCATCATAAATTTTTTTCACTTCATAATCCAGCCAGCTCATTGACTGGATAACAGGAAAGTATTCCGAAGATTCAGAAATTGCTTTATTAAAAATAGCGGGATTGGTGGTTAGCCCCCAGATATTTCTTTCACCAATTTGTTTTTCCAGCCACCCATTTATAATGAATCCCCTCTCAATCTGGTCCAGCCAGAGTGCCTGGCCTATTTCATACAGCTTCCTGGATTTATTCATTTAAAAAACCTATCCTCAATCGCTCTAAATTTGTTGATTCGCATTTTGTAGCGATCCACATCCATTAATTCTGCTCCCAGAAAGCTGGCGACAATGTCCTTTGCCAAACTCTTGCCGATGATCATCCCACCAAGACAGAGAACATTCATGTCGTCATGTTCCACCCCTTGATGGGCAGTATAAGTGTCATGGCACAGACAGGCATACACGCCTTTCATTTTGTTCAGTGTAATTGTGACACCAACCCCCGATCCGCACATCACAACCCCACGTTCTGCCTTCCCCTCAATAATCGCTCTTCCGGCTTTTTCTGCAAAATCCGGATAATCTACGCGGTCTGAATTAAAAGTGCCCAAATCCAGCACTTCATGTCTGTTTTCTTTAATTGCTTCTATAACAGATTCCTTTAACGGAAATCCTGCATGATCACAAGAAACGACGATTCGCATCTATTTATCCTCTTTCGATTATTTTTTTGGCCTTCTCATATATATTTTTAGCGGTTAATCCATACTCCTGGAGAAGGGTCTCTCCAGGTGCGGATGATCCGAATTTATCCACTCCGATGGCAATCCCTTCATCACCTATCCAACGTTCCCATCCAAGGCAAACACCTGCTTCAACAGAAATCCGTTTTTTGATAGATGGTTCTAAAACCTGTTTTTGGTATCTTGAAGGCTGCTCTTTAAATAATTCCCAGCTTGGGAATGATACCAATCTTACAGAGACTCCTTCAGACGCCAATCTTTCTCCAACTTCAATAATCAGCTGAACTTCCGAACCGGCAGCCATTAGGATCATTTCAGGGCTGCTGTTGCCCAAGTCAGCCAGTATATAAGCGCCCTTATGCAAATTCTCAGCTCCAGAAAATTTATTTCTATCTATAGTTGGTACATTCTGTCTTGTAAGAACCAACGCTGTCGGTTTTTCCTTTCTTTCCACTGCCGCAATCCATGCCTCTCGTACTTCGTTGGCATCAGCTGGTCGGATAGTACAGAGGTTTGGCATTACCCTGAGAGACATGAGGTGTTCGATCGGTTGATGCGTGGGACCGTCTTCTCCAAGCGCGATGCTGTCATGGGTGTACACCCATATCGTATGCAGTTTAGATAATGCGGATAACCTTATTGCCGGGCGCATGTAGTCTGAAAAAACAAGGAATGTTCCTGCATAAGGAATAAAGCCGCCGTGGTAAGCGATACCGTTTACGGTAGCCCCCATGGCGTGCTCTCTAACGCCAAAGTGAAAATTTCTTCCTGCACGGTTTTCAGCCTGAAAATCCTCACTGCCCTCAATCCAGGTATTGTTGGACGGCGCTAGATCTGCAGAACCTCCGATAAGCTCAGGCATTTTTCCGGCTATTTCATTGAGAATGACGCCGGATGATTTCCGCGTTGCCATCCCTTTTTGGTCAGCGTCGAATTTCTTTAGTCCATCTTTCCAGCCTAAAGGTAGATCTTTATTGAACCGGCGCGTAAATTCTTGTGCAAGCTCCGGGTATTCTTTTTTATATTCCTTGAAAGCAGCGTTCCAGTCTGCTTCCCACTGCTTTCCTTTGGGTTTAAACTCACTGAAAAATTCCAACACATCATCAGGTATAAGGAATTTTTCATCCGGTGGCCATCCCATTTCTTCTTTGGCTTTTTTCAGTTCTTCTTCCCCTGGTGGTGCGCCATGAGCTTCTTTCGTTCCCTGCTTGGTCGGCAAGCCATATCCAATTTCTGTTGGGCAGACAATCAGGGACGGTCTTTCATCTAATTTGGCTTCCTGGATGGCATCATCAATGGCTTCAATATCATTTCCGTTCTCAATTTTCTGTACATGCCATCCGTAGGATTCAAAACGCTTGGCGGTGTCTTCAGTAAATGCCAGTTCGGTTGAGCCGTCAATGCTGATGTGATTGTCATCATAGCAGTAAATCAGTTTCCCCAATCGAAGATGACCCGCAAGAGAGGCGGCTTCGCTAGCCACACCTTCCATCAGATCACCGTCCGTTACAATAGCATAAACGTAATGATCCACAATGTTGTGACCCGGTTTATTGAACTGCTCGGCAAGCTTCGCTTCCGCAATAGCCATGCCTACTCCGTTTCCAAATCCCTGACC
>CAYPPV010000079.1:0-7164 GCA_964412705.1 uncultured Pelolinea sp.
TGGCAGTTGATGTCGGCGGGGAAAACCGAGTTTCAGAATGGATTTATGCCCTAGCAGCCCCGTTCCCCACCATCACAGATGGCATCGGGGCATCCGAACTGGAAAACTTCTGGAAGGGAAATGAATTACCCGCCCTACCCTTTGATGAACTCTTGGTTAATGGAGATACGAGAGCGGTATTTGAAAAGGTCTGGGGGACGCCCTCGATGGAGAATGTCATCACCATCCCCCAGTCAAGGATTCTAACGCGCGCATGGGAAAGGCAAAGCTCATGGGCGCTGATCCCATTTGAGGATCTGGAGCCGAAATGGAAGGTGATTTCCCTAGATGAGCTCTCGCCGCTGGACGATGATTTCAAGGCGGAGATTTATCCCTTGAATATTCCCTTTTCGCTGGTAGGAGATGCTTCCAGCCTTCAGGAATTTGATTCGGTTATAAATGGAAGGGATTTTTCAGATATATTCCCTCATTCCAACCGGTTTGAGGACAGAATCACGCATGTGTTGCTTACGGGCGTGACGGCGCTGGTGCGGGCTACTGCTTCCACGATGGAAAGGAATGGTATGACCTATCCTGCGATTGACATCGGCGGCATCTTGCGCAGGGCAGATATACTGCACATCAATAACGAGATTGCATTTTCGGAGAGATGTCCGAAAGCGGGCTTGAATCAACCCAATGAAGCCAACCTGGTTTTTTGCAGCAGGCCGGAATACATAGAGCTGCTGGAATCAATCGGGACAGATGTGGTTGAAATGACAGGCGACCATTTCCGCGACAGAAGCAGCGGGGATGTGCTTTTAACGATTGATATGTACGATGAGCGCGGCTGGGCCCATTATGGGGGCGGCAGGGACATAGAAGATGCCGTCCAACCGGCGCTCTTTGAGCACAACGGAAATAAAATCGCATTCCTGGGATGCAATGCAAAAAACCCCTGGTATGCCCTGGCGGATGAAAATACACCGGGAGCGCTTTTCTGCGATATGGACTTGATGGCTGAAAAAATAAAATCTGCCATAGATGATGGTTATTCAGTGATATTTACTTTTCAACATCAGGAATATCTATCTTATGAGATTAAAGAAGCACTCCAGAGAGATTTTCAGGACGCAGCCGATGCGGGTGCGGTTATAGTCAGCGGCAGCCAGGCCCATATGCCGCATGGATTTGAATTTTCACGCGGCGCAATTATGCACTACGGCCTCGGCAACCTGTTTTTCGACCAATTTGATGAAAGCGCCGCCCAACGAACAGCGTTTATTGATGAGCACATCTTCCACGATGGCAAACACATCAGCACGCGACTGGTCACTATCCAGTTTGTTGACTATGCCAGATCCCGGCTGATGAATGAAGATGAAAGAGAAGCACTGCTAAATAAAATTTTTTATGCCAGTGTATGGTGAAAAAGGAGGAACAATGGCCCTGCTGCCAGATTTCAAGATCCGCGAATATGCGCTTAAATATAAAATGATTGAACCTTTCCAGGACAGCCAGGTTAAGGAGAATGTGATTTCCTACGGACTGTCCTCCTACGGTTACGATATCCGCGTTGCGGATGAATTCAAGATCTTCACCAATGTGAATTCCGCGGTGGTGGATCCGAAAAAATTTGACCCCCTCTCCATGGTCGATTTTAAAGGAAAGGTGTGTGTCATACCACCCAATTCATTTGCGCTGGCAAAAACCATTGAGTATTTTAGAATTCCCCGCAATATTCTCACCATCTGTGTGGGAAAAAGCACCTATGCCCGCTGTGGGATCATTGTGAACGTGACGCCATTTGAACCGGAATGGGAGGGTTTTGTGACGCTGGAAATTTCCAATACCACGCCCCTTCCCGCGCGCATTTATGCCAACGAGGGCATCTCGCAGGTGCTGTTCTTTGAGAGCGACAGCCCCTGCGAGATTTCCTATGCGGACCGCAAGGGAAAATACCAGAAGCAGAACGATATTATGCTCCCGAGATTGTAGGAGACTGAAATTGAAAGAAAAGAGAAACCGGCGCAGGCTTGTAAGGCGTTTGTATGCAGAGCGGTATCTCCTCATCACAATGGCCAGCTTTACGCTGTCCATCTCTCTCCTCCGTTTGTTTCTCGAAATAACCGGATACCCGCAGATTGGCGGCGGTGAACTCCATATAGCCCATGTACTATGGGGCGGACTGATTCTTTTTACCGGCAGCCTGTTTCCCCTTCTATTTGCCAATAAACGTGCTCTGGATTTAAGCGCCTTGCTTTCCGGAATCGGTGTGGGGCTTTTCATCGATGAGGTTGGTAAATTCCTCACCCGCAGCAATGACTACTTCTATCCTGCCGCAGCACCCATTATTTACATTTTTTTCCTGCTGACTCTTTTTCTTTTCAACATGATCAGGAGGGAACAAGACCCAACTCCTCGCCAGCAGCTCTATTACACACTTGAAGAATTTGAGGAGGTGCTGGAAGGAGACCTTTCCCGGCAGGAATATAAGGAGATTGTGGATGACCTGCACAACCTCCGGGAACGAGAACCGGATTCCGAAGCCGGGAGAGTTGCCGGCAACCTGTTAACCGTTCTGAATGAAGAAGAAAAAAATCTGGTCGCCCACCGGCCGGATTTTCTTGAGAAAATCTGGCAGGCCTGGCTTGATTTTGAGGACCGGAATTTTTCAGAAAACACGGTTCCGAACTGGTTGCTCATCATATGGGCATTCTCCGGTGTATTAGCCATTCTTCACAGTGTCCTGTCCTATTTTTATACTGTCGGCAGACTTTCTTTTTACGGTGTAATCGGAGAGCTGTTGGCTACCTCATTGGCCGGTTTTGACCGGCTCAGTGTGCCGGCATATATTCGGTTTTACGGGGAAGGCATCATTGGTTTTTTGTTGGCGGCTTCTGCGATGATCGGAGGATTCCGCGAGGGTCGTCTGGCTATCAATTTGGCGATACTTGCGCAAATGGCCAATATCCTATTTATCAATATTTTTGTCTTTTATTATGAGCAATTCTCTGCAATTGTATTCTCGCTCTTTCAGTTTTCAGTGTTATTTATCACTTACCGGTACAGGAAAATTTTTTTGAGGAAGCCCGCTTTAATTGAATAGGTAAACAGACTGATTTATTTTTGAAAGAAATTAGCATATACTAATGCCAATGAACTTATTAAACATTAAAAACGGAACCTGGGTGAGGGTCACAGGATTCAGGGGAGGACACGGTATGGAGAGGCGGCTCTCCCAACTTGGATTTCTGCCGGGAAACAAGGTGCGCATCATCCGCTCTGCACCGTTCCGGGGTCCGCTGCTGATTGAGGTGGACGGCAGGGAAATCGTGCTGGGCAGGGGGGTAGCATCCCATATTTTTGTGGAGAAAATGTGATGCGTATAGCCCTCGTTGGCCAGCCGAACTGTGGCAAGAGCACACTTTTCAACCAGGTGGCGGGTTACAAGGCGGAAACGGGCAACTTTGCCGGAACGACCGTAACTTATAAAGAGACCAAACTGCGCATCTTGGGGGAAGTAGCGGAGCTTGTGGACCTGCCCGGTACCTATACACTATTGGGCACAAATCCAGCAGAACGCGTAGTATTGGATTATTTTCTTGATAAAAAAGTGGATGTCATTGTCAATGTGATTGATGCAACACATATGGTACAGGGTCTTATCCTGACATTGGAACTGACCGAGCTGGGCTTGCCTATCGTGTTGGCGGTGAACATGATGGACGAAGCATCCCGCCAGGGTATCAAGATTGACGGGGAAAAGCTGTCGGAATTGCTCGGCATCCCTGTTTTCCCGATGATCGCCTCGCGCGGGCAGGGCATCAGGGAGACTTTCACTGAGGCCTGGCGGGCTGCGCGGGATAAAAAGACCGCAAATCCGCTTCCGTATAGCGCGGAGATTGAACAGGCAGTGGGGTCCATCCGGAAACAGATTCCGGAAAGGGATTTTCGCATCAGCCGCCGGGCGGTCGCCATCAAACTGCTGGAAGGCGATCCCGCTCTGAATGCGAAGATCAGCGCGAAATATCCCAAAATTGATCAAGGAATTCAGGAGAAAGCGGACCGGCTCTGCCACCTGCTTTCCAGGCAGGCGGTCTGGCTGGTGGCTACCGAGCGCCAGAACCTGGCTCGGGAAATCGCCGCACAGGTCTCTAAAAAGGGCGAATCCTATATTTCCCTACGAGACCGGCTGGATGATTATCTCCTGCACCCATTCTGGGGATATATTTTCCTTTTTTTGATCATCGGCATTTTCTTTCTTGCTGTTTACGGCATCGGGGGCGCCATCGAAGGACCTGTTTTGAATTTTTTTGATGGGTTTTCAGGCAAGATCCTGTCATTTATTAATAGCAGCGGGTTGGCGTCCCAGCTTGTGGCCGGCATCATCCAAGGCATCTCAGGCGGTTTGGCGATCGTCCTGCCCTACTTGGTGCCCTTCCTACTCGGGCTCGGTTTTCTCGAGGATATCGGCTACCTCACCCGCATCGCGTTTCTCATGGATGCGCTCATGCACAGGATGGGTCTGCACGGTAAGGCGATTGTGCCCTTCATCCTAGGCTACGGCTGCAGTGTCCCGGCTATTATGTCCACCCGCATTATGGAGGAACGGCGGGACCGCTTCCTGAGCGCGGCACTGGCAACCATGATTCCCTGTGCGGCGCGCCTGTCCGTGATATTTGGGTTAGCTGCGTTTTATCTCGGCCCCTGGGTTGCTGTGGGCATTTATTTTTACAATCTACTGGTGATAGCCGTGACCGGCAGAATCATCACTAGATTCATGCCGGAGGACTCCCCCGGTTTGATCCTGGAAATGCCCGTATACCGTATGCCGACCCTGCGCACGGTCACGGCAAAGGCCTGGTTTCGCATTAGGGAATTTGTGTTTGAGGCCTGGCCGATCCTGATTATCGGCAGTGCGGTGCTTGCTCTGCTCAATTACTATTCTGTCACACCTTACCTGGACCAGCTTTTTCGGCCGTTCACCTATCTCTTGGGGATTCCCGAAGAAGTCGGTACACCGCTGATCTTTGGCATTTTCCGAAAGGAGCTCTCGCTGATCATGCTCGCACAGGCATTCGGCACCAATCAGTTCGCCACCGTGATGACACCGGACCAGATCATCAGCTATACGGTATTTGTGGTTTTCTATATTCCCTGCTTGGCCACCATGGCGACGATCAAGAACGAACTCGGCTGGAAAGATATGTGGCTGATAACCGGGCTTTCCCTGGTGGTTGCGCTTGCAGCGGCGCTGGTTGTACGTTTGGGATTGATTCTGGTCTGAGCGATTATCCGAACAGACTGTCTATAAAATTAGAGAAAACTGTTAGCGCCGCCGCAAGTATGGTGGTGATGTAGGATAGGATGTATTAACATTTCTGTCTCATCGTGTCTTTCCCTTACACGAATGCGTAGCATTCGGTAAATATCTATATTTCATCAAATCCCGCAGCTAGTAGTGGCTTTTCAGCAGCATTCATCATGGGGTCCGGCCCGCACAGGAATGCTTCCGTTCCTTCAGCAATCCAGCTATCTAGCAGATGCTTTTACAGCATGCCGGAGTCGAGAAAGCTAGATTCCCCATCCCAGTCCGTAGGCAGTTTTTCAATGGCATACAAAACATCCGTATTCAGGTTCTTTCCCAACTCTGCCACTTCCTCACGGAAAGCGACTGTGTCCCAGGTCAGGTTGCAATAGAAGAGATGGGCTGGGTGCCTAACGACGCGGTTAGCTGTGGTTGGCATCCTGCTAATGTTGGGCGTAAAACCAGGATGGAAAAAACAAAAATCCAGAGTGCGCGCAGGAATCTTTCGCCTTTTTTTGATTTTTACTTCTTTTTTTATTTGATGATAATTTCCTGTTTTATATCCGATACGCAAGGGTTTCTTCAACTGCCCAGCTTCCGGATGATGTGGTCCGCCTTTTCTTTCCCGTGAAACTGGGCTTCCGCCTTTTTAAAGGCGGCTGTGTGCGCGTAACGCCTGCTCCCGGACTGGCGGATGCCCAATTTGCGGTGCAGCAACTCATGGAACATGATGTATTCCACTGCGATGGGCGGTATGCCTAGGTTGTCAAGGCGGCGGTTGATAGTGACGGTATCGGATTCAGGGTCATAAGAGCCCATACGGCGGGCAGCGCGCCGAGTGCTCCAAACCAGCCGGGGTTGGTCCATTTTTTCGCTGAAATAATCCCGGTTGACTTTTTTAAATACCTGAACCAAATCCACCACTTCCCCAACCGCAGATATTCGGTTTGGCTTTTCCGCCCGCTGGAGTTCCGCGGCCAGGGTTTTGAATGCATTTCCCCTTGCGTATCTGCGGATGATTCCAGCCAGTTCGCTGTCACGGCTGCCAGATGCCGCCCGGACCAGCGCTTGCTTTACCCCGTCCTCCGCAAGAATGAACCCTTCGTGAATTTCTATAAACTGCCGGCTGCCCTTTTTCTTCCCTTTAAAGAGGTAGTTGCTGTTCACGAGGGAAAGCCGGACTGGATGGTTTTTGTGAAAAAGGTTGGTTCGTCCCGAAAACTCCCGTGAAAATTCAAGGAAGCGGGTATGCGCAGCAAGGTGCGGAGCAAGGTTGTTTTTTATGGAAAGGTATTTCAGCCAGCGGTATGCCCGGTAAGAGGGGGCAGGAAGATCGGCCGGTGCACCGCCCCTCTTTTTTGCAAGGCGCTCGACGCGCTTGCTTTGTTCTGCGATCGTGGAGAAAATATGGTTAATTTCAAGTTCAACAAGAGGGCTTTTCCCGGCAACGATATTCTTTTCGATCAACGTTTGGATCATCCCGTTGATTTCATCAGCGGCGGCAACAATGCCCGGAATGCTCAATACCATATCTTGTTTTTCTCCGGGAGATATTGTAATCCGTAGTGAATAATGGTAGTCAATTAAAAAAAAATATAAATATTTTCACTTGTAAAATTAGAAAATTCGTGTAATATATGCGCCAATTGTTGATAGGGACACAGGGCTGGGGCATTCATGATTGCAGTGTGGTAAAGCAGGAATTTTATCTGGATATGCCTCGGGAAAGGAAAAAATAATTTAACAGGAGTGGAAGAAATGCAAACAGCAGAATGCCCGCAGTGCGGGAATGAGGTTTCCGTAGGCGCCCAGCCAAGAATGGGAAAATTGGTGGAATGCCCCAAGTGCGGCGCTGAACTTGAAATCGTCTGGCT
>CAYPPV010000080.1:0-7163 GCA_964412705.1 uncultured Pelolinea sp.
TGGAGACCCCTGCCCCTTCCGAAAGAAACCGCACTTGTAATCGCGGACTCGAATGTCCGGCGGAAGTTAGCCGATTCGGCTTATAACGAACGAAGGGAAACTTGTGAGCAGGCGGTTGAAATTTTAAATAAGCTGGATCCAAAAATTCGTTCGCTAAGGGATCTTTCCCCGGACCAATTTCAGGATGTATCAGAATTAATGCCTGAAAAAATCCGGAAGCGTGCAGAACATGTGGTGATGGAAATCGAGCGTGTACGGAAGGCCAGTGTCTTCTTATTGGATGAAAACCCGGAAGAATTTGGTAAGCTGATGGTTGAAGGTCACAAATCTTTACGTGATCTATACGAGGTGAGTATCGAAGAACTGGATGGGTTGGTGGAAATTGCACTGGGTCTGCAAGGATGCTACGGTTCCCGACTTACCGGAGCCGGATTCGGAGGATGCACAGTCAGCCTGGTACAAAAAGAAAAGAGCGAGGAGTTTTCCCGAAAGCTTGCAGAACGCTATCAGAAACGTTTTCATAAGAATGCAGATGTCTATATCTGCCAGCCGAGCAGAGGCGCATATATCGAAGGGGTATAAACAGACGGAATTCTTTTTCGGATTTTTTACTCCGTGAACACAGGCAGGTGGCCTAAAGAAATAATATCTGGCCAGGATTCGGGATCGCCTTCGGTAAAGATTGCCGCTTCCAATGTGATATTGCCGCCGGCTTTTTTAATAATCTTGCGCATCCCCTCCAGAGTGGAACCGGTGCTGATGACGTCATCCACAATCGCGGCGCGTTTCCCCTTCAGAAGTTCACGGTCCTTTTCATCAAGGATTAACGTCTGGGGTTCCCCCGTGGTGATGGAAACTGTTTGCGCTTTAATGGCATCCCCCATATACACCTTGTAACTTTTTCGGAGGACAATGTAAGGTTTGCCCGTTTCAACGGAAAGTGCGTGCGCCAGCGGAATGCTTTTTGCCTCTGCGGTAACCAGGACGTCAAATTTACCCTGGTCCATTTTTTGTGCGAGCTGCTTTGCGCACTCCTGAACCAGCTCGGTATCACCGAGGATATTTAATATCGCAATCTTCAGTCCCGGTTTTATCTCAAACAGGCGCAGATTTCTTTTCACCCCGCTAATTTCAATTGGATATGTTTCCCTTTTGCCTGACATTATTCCTCCACTTATTGTAAGGTAAGAATATAAAAAGTTTATCATAGTGGTGTTTTAAATTAATGAGAGCCGGAGACGCCGGCCCCGGCCCTCTCATAAGGAGGAGAAGAAGAGAAGTTGCCCTTGCACATAATATACTTTAAGATCACTTTTATTACTTGACGCTTAACCTACGATTACCCTACGATTTCGAACGATTATTCTATATAATTTGTAAACATGTGATTCTCTAATATACTCTTTTGCGTGGGTGAATTATTCCATTGAAAAAAGATTGGTTCTTCTTTTCTAAAAAGGGTAAGATGTGAATAACCATATGGAAAAAGCTGATTTGGCTGTACTGTTGATTGAGAAAACTCCTGCCGGGCCCTTATTATTGATGGCCGGAAAAAGCGGCATTACCAAATTGTGTTTTTGTGATTTGGAGGTTTTTTCTCATCTGCTTTCCGGGCAAAATTTTCAGATCAAAGATGAGAGATATGAAATGCTGCGGGAAGCGGCGCAACAGTTGAAGGCTTATTTCAACGGGACGAGAAAGCGATTTGATTTGCCCATAGACATTTCCCATGTGCCGGAATTTACCAGAAAGGTCCTGGTTGCTGTTATGGATATCCCGTATGGAAGCGTCCAGAGTTACGGTGGTATTGCGGGAATTATTGATTATCCTGAAAGTGCAAGAGCTGTAGGGGGAGTTTTAGCAAGCAATCCCATTCCCATCATTATTCCCTGCCACCGCGTGGTTTCTTCCCTGGGCGAGATGCATGGCTATTCGGCTCCAGGGGGAATTGGTTTGAAAGCATGGCTGCTCAGGCATGAGGGCTTGCGGGTTACAAATAACCGTGTAATGTAAAATGAGTGTTTCTTATGAAGGCAATAGAAAAATTTGATGATTGATGATAACGAAAATATTTTTCGCTCCGGATTTGCTGCAGTAGTTGGCAAACCGAATGTGGGAAAGTCAACCCTGGTCAACCGTTTAGTTGGGCAGAAAATCGCAGCTGTGTCGAGCAAACCCCAAACGACGCGGTTGAAGCAGCTTGGGATACTTACCCGTGAAGATGCGCAAATCGTTTTTATTGATACGCCAGGCATTCACATACCCAGAAATAAACTTGGGAAGGGGATGAATAATTTGGCAGAAGAATCCCTGGAAGAGGCCGATGTTGTGGTCTGGATAGTGGATGTGAGCCAGGACCCTGATGAGGAAGATGAGCTCATCACAGGCAGATTGGGAGAGCTAAAAAAAATTCCGCCGGTTGTCCAGACGCTGAACAAATCCGACCTGGTCGGCGAAGACGAGAAAATTGATAGAGCCAAGAAGTATGGGGACCTGTATCCGGGTGTAGAGCAGGTTTTCACCAGCGCGACTGCCGGCGAGGGGTTGGATACGCTAATAAACAGGATAAAAGAAAATCTGCCGGCGGGCTATCCGTTCTATCCGGAAGGCCAGATAACGGATTATTATGAGCGGGAGATTGCGGCAGGCCTTATCCGGGAAGCTGCGCTGGAGAACCTGCGCGAGGAAGTCCCGCATGCGATTGCTGTCCGAGTGGACGAATATAAAGAGCGAAATGAAAAAGGGGCATATATTGCCGCGACGATTTTTGTTGAGAAAAATTCCCAGAAGGGCATTGTCATAGGCAGTGGTGGACAGATGCTGAAAATGATCGGGATCCGCGCCCGCAGGGCGATAGAGGCAATGAGCGGAAGGAAGGTATATCTCGAATTACGCGTGAAAGTGAAGAAGAACTGGCGCTCCGATGCTGATTTTCTGCGGAGAATTGGTTATGAAAAGCTGGAGGAGAGCTGATTCAGGGAGATATCTGGCTGCTGCTGTCATTGGCCGCCATGGCGGCCAACTGGCTGGCGGTTTGGTTTAAATGGCGGGCGGTTGAAGTCATTACCAAACCTGCTGGTGCACTTTTTCTGCTTGTCTGGTTAATGAACAAGGGCGGGACGCAGAAAGAAACGATTTTTTTCGCGGGCGGACTTTTATTTTCAGTACTGGGGGATGCCCTGCTTTTAATTCCGGATTTTATTATTTATGGATTGACCGCTTTTACTGTCACCCAGGTTTTTTATCTGATCGGGTTTTTCCAGCCAGGTTTCGCTTTCAGCGTTCAAACCTGTATCCTGTTATTATTATTTGCTTCGCTGTGGGGCTTCATTTATGCCTTGATCAGGAAGACAGCCGCCGCTAAAGATTCTTCAGGGAAACTCCAGCTGGCGGCCGGCTTTTACTGCCTGGCCTTGTGCGGAATGGTGTTTTCAGCCTCAACCACGCTTTTTCGGGGCGAATGGCCACGAGCGGCATCCGGATTGGCCGTCAGCGGGGCGGCACTTTTCTTATTTTCAGATGCCCTTTTATGGGTGGATAGGTTTATCAAGCCGATACCTCTCGCTTCGTTATGGAAGAGAATTATGTATTTTCTTTCCCAGCTGTCGATCACAACCGCTGCTTATCTGATGTTTCTCAGGTGATTATTCCCTGCGGAGAGGCTGAAAACCCTCTCCGAGCGCTTCATTCGCCTGGCCGATTACCATGAAAGCATTTGGATCAGCATCGCTCACAATACTTTTTATAATATTTATCTCGGAGCGCGTCAGCACGCAGTAGAGGACTGGACGGGATTGGCCGGTCCAGGCACCCTTTCCCGGAAGGATGGTTACACCTCTTTGCAGCACATGGCAAATCTTCCGAGATACCTCTTCCGGATGGTTTGTGACAATGAGAGCCATCCGCAGCAGCCTGTTGCCTTCTGATACGAGTTCTGCGGCCAGGCCGCTGATGTAGATCACAATCAGGCCATACAGCGCTCTCTCCCAACCAAAGGCAAGGCCGGAAATGAGCACTACGAATCCATCGGTTACGAGGTACGACCCGGTAATGGGCAGCCCCCTGCGGTGGCTTAGAATTCTACCCAGTATATCAGACCCTCCCGAGGTTCCTCTACCCTTGTATACCAGCCCGAGCCCTATTCCAAGCAGAATACCACCATAGAGCGCCATCAGGAAGATATCGCTGGTCAGGCCGGATGCCGGAAGAACGAACGCAAGGCCATCTGTGAATGATGAGAAAAGAGCAATGGCGGCCGCAGTGCGCAAGGCAAATCTTTTACCGCCCAAAAAACGCCAGCCGAGCAGGAAGAGCGGGAGATTGCCTAGAAGAACCATCACGCCAATGGGCCAGTTTGTGAAGAAATTGATGATTTGGGCGGCTCCGCTGATGCCGCCGCTGACGAGCAGACCGGGAATGAGGAAGAGGCGCATGGCGAGCGCCTGGACGAAGGCACCTAGGGCGATGAAGAAATAATCAAAAATGCCGGATGAATTTTTTAGTTTTAACATCGTATGAGAAATTCTCTTGTCCGAGGTGATTATACAGATGAATGAGGAAAAAAAATTGGTTCAAAATGCCTGATTATCTTAGACAAAAATCAGGGGTGCGCCTCCGCATATGTTTTTAAGTTCTTGAAAGTCAACGCGCCCTGTGCTACTATGTAAATTGAGGGAAAGGGCGTTCACATTCGCCTGTGTGCAGGCGCGGGAAGATGATGACAAGCGGCAGCAGGATTGCCCCTTTCCCTCTTTTCACCCGCTGTGAGGATGAATCAGGGATATACACAGCGGAAACCGCGAACCGCTCCGGGAGATCCGGGTTCGTGGGCCAAGCGGTTTGAAGGGCGGCAGTAGCGGATCTCATCTGAATAGCATGCTCCTTTCAGCACTTTCTTTTCCCCCGTTTCCGGACCTTGTGGATTGGAGGCAGGGGAATGCTGGAAATAATTTGGGTCATACCAGTCAGATACCCACTCCCTTACATTTCCTCCCATATCCAGCGCGCCGTACGGGCTTTGCCCATAGGGAAACATCCCAACTGCCGTAGTCGTGCCGTAAAAATTTCCGGCATTGACAAATTTCAGGCGGGGCCGCTCTTCTCCCCAGGCGTACCTGGCACCTTCCGTACCCCTGGCAGCTTTCTCCCATTCAGCTTCTGTGGGCAGACGCCCGCCTGTCCAAGCGCAGTAAGTCTGCGCCATATCCCAGGAAATATAGACCACGGGATGGGATGCGTAAAAAGGATCGAGATATCTTGGATTGGTTGTATGGCTGGCGCTGTACTGGCAAATGCCTGCATTCACACAGGCATTGAACATGGAATTGGTGATCTGTGTTTTTGAGATCCAGAATGTGTCTAGATAAACGGTATGCTGGGGTTCCTCGCTGGGTTCGCGGTCAGAATCATGAGCACTGGCACCCATGATGAAGTCCCCCGCGGGAACGTATACCAGCTCCATTTGGTTATAAGGATTATAAACTGGAGGGTGGTTGTAGACATTTTCAGGTGTGGGCAGGGGGGTGGAGCGCCAGAGCGGCGTGGGCGTTGGGGGCGGTTCGGGTGTAGGAGTCGGCTGGGCAGCCGCAGACAGCGTCTCCTGGACTGACAGTTGCACCCACATCTGTGTTGCCAGGGCGGCCATATCAGGAGTTGGGGATGAATGAGAGGAAGGCGCACATGCCGCCAGGAAGAAAAGGATGGATATGAACCGGATTCTTTTCATTCAGGTGATTTGTCTTTCAATTTATTGATATTATAGACGCTGCTTTATACACCCTTTCGGGACATTTTTCCAGAAACCATTTTTCAGACAGCAGGTAAAAACGAGAACAGGCGCCCTTTCAGGCGTTTGTATTTTTTTCTGGGGATTATCAGAGGGTTTTTGCCCAATCGTCGATGGTTTTGTTGACCCGGGTTTTTAGATTGGCAATATCTGGTTTTTTTCCGGGTGTGGGGGTTGGCGTCGGCGTGGGGGCGGGGCTGGGTGCGGCTCCGTTGGCGAGTTTGTACAGGTCTTCGATGGATCCATTGAACCAGTTCATGTCCAGACTTTTGCTTTCTGCACCATAAGCGAGTCCATCCCCATTGGATGTGTACTGCCAGAAGGTCCAGGTCTTGCCCATGCTCTTCCAGGGCTCAGGGATGGTTGGCTTGGTGACGCCTGGCGTGTAGGTTTTGAAATAATGCGCGATCCAGAGCGGGTAGTAGATCCATTTCTGTTCAAAGGTGCGGGTATATTTGTTCCGCCCGTGCATGTCCCAAAAACCGGGAGAAGTGTAGATCATTGGCCGGCGGCCGAGTCGCTCTTCCACTACCATGAGGAATTGCTCCAAAAGGGCATTGGATGGGTAGAGTGAGCCCTTGTTGGGGGCTTCATAATCCGCAACCGGGGGAAGCTCTCCGGGATCATCAGCGAGGACCTCGGAGAAGAGGCGGGCCTGCATAAGGCCGGATAGATCCCAGCGCAGGAAGTGGTAGCCGCCGCGCAGCAGGCCGGCATCTCTGGCGGCTTTCCAGTTGTATTCCCAGTCGCGGTCGAGGTAGCCGCGTTCGGATACCTTAATGAAGACGAATTTTGCGCCGCTCTTCACGGCTTTTGCGAAATTCATCTTCTGGGGCGTGGATTTATCATCCTGCCAGTGGCTTACATCTATTCCCTGTACCATTTTATGGAACCTCCTGATATCCAAACGAGCTTAACTTATTCATGATGGTAATGTTGCAAGGTTCACGCCAATTACGGAATTCAAAGAGGGAAAATGTGACAGCTGAAAAAATGGAGGTAGATTCGTTCTAGGGAAACGAAGGGATTGATGTCCCCTCTCTTCAATTCCTGTATATGCCGAAATGGAGCCCAAAAAGTCCTTTTTAAGAGGAAAAAAGAAAGGCTTGGTTGATGGGAGCATTCCATAATAATATTAATTCTTCGCGGTGGACAAATGGCAGATAGTTGAAACCCTTCCGCTGGTCTCTTTCTCATTTTGGGAGGGATAACCCAATCTTTTTCTTCTCTGGCTATCCAGCACATATTAGCTTATACGGACATCAATCACAGGCAGAGGATGTATATGGGGGGTTTGGTATAATTGCGCTACCGGAAAGGTTTATCCGGCGTTTTTTGACACAACGGGCATGCGGGCGTGGCCAAGTGGTAAGGCATC
>CAYPPV010000081.1:0-7077 GCA_964412705.1 uncultured Pelolinea sp.
CACATTCAATTACCCTTATCCTGTCAGATGTAATCGGTGATTCCGTCACAATGATTGCGTCCGGGCCGACAGCCCCGGATCCCACGACTTATAAAGATGCCTTGGGTATTATAAAAAAATACAGCTTGCTTGCTAGAATTGACAAGAGTATTGTTGACCATCTTCAAAATGGGTTCGAAGGAAAAGTGCCTGAAACAGTTAAACCCGGGGATAAAATTTTGGAGAAAAATTCCAATGTGATAGTGGGTAGTATTACCCACGCTGCCGAAGCTGCTCGAAGAAAAGCAAAGGACCTTGGTTTTGTCGCAAATATTGTTACTACAACAATGACCGGCGAGGCGAGAGAAAAAGGAAAGGAGATCGGTGAGAAAATCTCAAAGATGCAGACAGGAGAAAACGATATAGACCGTCCGATATGCTTAATTTACGGGGGAGAGACAACTGTAACCATCCAAGGAAATGGGAAAGGCGGGCGAAATCAGGAACTCGCTTTGGCTGCTGCTATAGAAATAGATGGATTGAGAAATTGTTACGTAATTACATTGGCTACAGATGGTGAAGATGGCCCAACTGATGCGGCTGGTGCGGTCATATCAGGTAATACATTAATAAAAGCTCGGAAAATGGGGCTGGAAGCTAACGAATACCTGGAGAAAAATGACTCATACCATTTCTTTGAAAAAATCAATGCTTTGATCAAAACGGGGCCAACCGGAACTAATGTCAATGATTTAACATTGGCCTTTCTTTTTTAACAAGGTGCTTGTATCTTGACAATCAGGTTTTGGAATATCTTGCCCGGATGGATGGTATCAAATATTCATAAAAAGAGCGATCCATGTCATAATCAGGCTGCCAATTCCAATCTTCCCTGGCAGGGGTGTCGTCAACATCCTCAGGCCAGCTGTCAACTATAGCCTGACGGTTCGGATTCATATTAAATGAAATAGACGCATCCATAAAAGCATTCAGCACACAATCCCGGATATCGGCTGCTGTAGGGGAGAAACTGGTCACGTTATAACTGAGTAAAGTTAATCTTTCTTTAGGAGCTTTTTCAATCAGAAGCAGCGCTTTTACCGCGTCTGGCATGGCCATAAATGGCAGTTTCGTGTTTTCTCTCACAAAACACTCGTATGGTTTTCCCTGCGCTGCATGATGAAACATTTCAGGGCCGTAGTCGCTTGTGCCTCCCGTCGGTACAGTTTCAGCACTGATAAGGCCTGGGAAGCGGATACACCGGAAATCAATCGTATTTTTGATGGGATCTTTTGCAAGCTGACGATAGTATTTGGAATAGTATCTGCCAAGATGTTCACAGTAGATTTTATTGCATCCATACATGGTTTTTGGCTGGCACCAGCGATACTCCCTAATTTTTCCCTCGGATTTTTTTGTTTCCAGGTCAGGCAGCCCATAGACAGCAATGGAACTAGGATAGATGAACTTAACAGGGTTCCCCTGCCACTGGGAAAGCTCCACCCCTAACCTGAAAAGGTTTATTGTTCCTTCGACATTAATTTCGTGGGCTGTTTCCGGGTTATATTCAGCTTTGGTTGAGAGAATGGAAGCAAGATGGTAGATTGTTGTAATTTCGTATTCTGCCAGCAATCTCCCGAGCAGCATTTTATCCAGGATATCTCCCAGAATAAACCTCTCACAATATTGTTTCAGATATTCATCCAATGGTTTTAAATCAAGCGCGACGATTCTTGCGTTTCCCTCCTTCCCAATCCTGGTAATAAGACCGTGGCCGATTTCCCCGTTGGCCCCAGTAATTAATATGACTTCTTTACGCATAGTTGCCGGTCATAACTAGCAGTTATTTTATTAGCGGTCCATCCTCTCCTGTGATAAGGATATTATATCTGGAGAAATATTGGCAGAAGACAAATAAATCAGAATATTTATTATTGATTAGAGAAACCCATCTTTTTTCCAATTATGCGCTGTTTACCTTTCAACTTTAGATAACAACCGCACATTTGCTTATTGACAATACCATAAAGGATCTTTTATAATTCACTGTCTTAATATATATTTAATCATAAATAAGGAAACTAAAATGACTCCATTGCCGAAGAGAAAATTATCTAAAGGTCGCCGGGACAGACGCCGCGCACATGATTCTCTGGAAGAAAAGAATTTATCGACGTGCAGCAACTGTGGTGAGCTCAGAATGCCTCATACGGTCTGCCCAAACTGCGGATTCTATCGGGGTAGGGAAGTGATCAGCGTAGAAAAAAGCGAACCATAAAAGTATATCTGAAAATAATTGAAATATTTTTTTATGAGACCGTTTAAGCGGTCTCTGATTTTTTTTTCTCTATTTATCCTTAAATCGATCAAAATCTGCAAATAATCTCCCGGGTATGCTGCCAGAAATTTTAACATTTCCAATTCCGTGGACAATTTTTTCAATTTTGCCGTATTTATGGAAAATAGAAATCAACTGGCCATTTTTATATGGAATGGTTACATCTACGTTAATATACCGTTCAAATAGTTCCTTTTGAATACGCTCGATTAACTTTTCAAATCCAATGGAATATTTTGCTGAGATGGGTATTCCTGCATGAAATTCCGGATGTTCACTAATGACTTTCTCCGGATTTTGCAGCTTATCTATTTTATTCAATACAGTAATCACCGGAACAGAACCTGCGCCTATCTCATTTAAGGTGCACATCACCGATCTCCACTGAACTACAGAATTTTTATGACTTGCATCAACAACATGCAGGAGCAAATCTGCCTCCGTTATTTCCTCCAAAGTAGCCCGGAATGCGGCTATCAGAAGAGTGGGCAATTTTTGGATGAATCCAACCGTATCTGTCATTAGAACAATATTACCGCCGGGCAATTCCAGGCGCCGTGTGGTCGGATCAAGGGTAGCGAATAGCTGGTCTGCCACAATAACTTCCGCATTAGTCAAGCTGTTAAGCAAAGTTGATTTACCTGCATTGGTGTATCCGACCAGGGCGATTATTGGCAGTTTGGAACGCTTCCTGTTCTGCCTGTACCTTTTTCTGTGACCCCGTACTTTTTCTATATCTTCTTTCAAGCGGCTGATGCGATCCCTTATTCTCCGCCGATCGATCTCAAGCTGTGTTTCGCCGGGTCCTCTGAGCCCAACTCCACCAACGCCCCCGGTCCGCCCTCCACCGCCGCCAGCCTGCCGAGCGAGATGCGACCAAGCACGTGTTAATCTGGGGTATAGATATTCGTATTGTGCTAATTCCACTTGAAGTTGCCCTTCTTTCGTTTGTGCGTGCTGGGCGAAAATATCAAGTATTAAGGTGGTTCGGTCAATTACGCGGATGCCATTTCCAAAGGCTTTTTCCAGTTCGCGATAATTTCTGGGAGACAATTCCTCATCTAATATAATGACATCCGCTTTTAAAGAGTAGGCCAGTGACTTCACTTCCTCGACTTTGCCAGATCCGATAAATGTGGCTGGATTGGGGGAATCCAAACGCTGTTTTTCCTCACCAACAACTTCGAGACCAGCTGTTTGTGAGAGCAATTCCAACTCCTCGAGAGAATCATCAACACTTAGTAGGTGGTCATGACCTTTAATTTCAATACCTACCAGGAAGGCATTTTCCTTTTTTCTTTCAGTTTGAATCATATTGGTATTTATACGAAATGCCTGATTTTTCCTTTCAAAAAAATATTGACAAACATTATTAATTATGGTAATATTTTACTGGAACATTATAAACTGACCACGATAAAGGCAAACCCGATGAAAATCGGGGGCGCAAAGCTATGGGTCTAAAACTCTTATAGAGTCATGACTGCCAGGTTGCCGAAGGTTATTTCGTTTTTAAACAGACCTGGCAGCTGCGGGTCTGTTTTTTGTTCACGGGAAGATTAACATTTGAAAACGTTCGACAAGGGCAAACCCAGTGAAAGCTGGCGACGCAAAGCCATGGGTCTAAAACTCATTTACGAGGTATGACTGCCAGGCCGCCGAAAACGATATTGAATTTAAGAAACTCCAGCTTTCTTGGGGCTCTTGTCAGAAAGGAAGATGATGAAAGCCACAAGAAAGATTTCGTTTTTATTAGCAGCGCTGATGGTTTTGCTGGTTCAGGCGTTTACCCTGGATTATTCCTATGTTCCATCTTCAGGCAAGTCTATCACATCTAGCCCTATTGAAGGAAAAATAATCACCAGCGATCCTGATTTTTCCGATTCGCTACAGAATACGACTTACACTGAAAATGAAACCCAGAAATCCATAACGATTAGCGAGTTCAGAAAAACTGTCAAGAACGGAAATTCAGGTGCAGTCACAGGAATATTTGCTGAAGACAGGTTTGCCCTGAAGGTTGTTCAACAGCCTGCTGGACAGCCTGCATACGTCTCAACTACAAAAGATATTGTGACTGAATTTTCAATGGCAAGTGATTACGGTACATTAGGCCTGATGGCACACAATTATCTGGCAGGTGAGAATTTTTTCCAGTTGCAGCCAGGAGATATCATCCAAGTTGTTTATGGGGATGGGAATATTCAGAAATATGCAATTTACGATGTTCAGAGGTACCAGGCACTCCAACCTAATTCGCCACGAAGCCAGTTTGTCGATATGGATACCAATGAAAAATTAACCGCCACCCAGCTTTTTAAGCGCATATATATGGGGGAACATCACCTGACACTGCAAACTTGTATTCAGCAGGGTTCAGAAGATTCTTGGGGACGTTTGTTCTTGCTTGCTGAACCAATTTAATCGCAATCCTGTATCATCATCTTCCCATGCAAAAACCCCATATGGGGTTTTTGCAGATTAATTACCATATTCACAGATCCATGTAAGAATTACATCACCGACTATTTCAAGACTTCCTGGAGAAACGTGTTCTAAAGTGTCTTGGTTGGTATGCCAATAAGCATAATCAAAATCAATAACAAGGCAGGCAGGAATCCCTTTTTCTAAAAACGGAACATGGTCATCGATTAAAGAATATTTTTCTTCATCAATAAAATGCGGCTGATATCCTTTATTTTCAGCTACTAACCAGATTTCGTCGCATAAAAATTTTGTAGAATTTATTTCTCTGTAAATGTTTAATTCTTCATCAGCTATCATATCGATGATGACCACTTTATCTGGACGGTAATCCAGATGTTCGACAAAGTATTTCGAACCAACACTCCATTCCCGGCCATCAATTTTTCCTTGGTCTTCCCCGTCAAAAAATACTAATCCAATTGGAAGTTCCAACTTGACGAGACATCTGCTTAATTCTAACAACAAGGCAGTACCGGAAGCCCCATCATTTGCCCCAACAACAGGTGTTGCCTGCCTAAAATCTTCCGATTCCTGGTCGCTATAGCGGCGCGTATCAAAGTGCGTGCCCAGAAGAATTTGAGGATCAAATCTGGAGTTTTTTGCAATGATATTCTGCATTGGAATATTATTTTTTGAAAATTCCTGGTAGCTAACCATCCATCCTTCTGATTTCAGGTGGTTATAAATAAAATCGGCTGTATCCTTTGATGCCTGTGTACCCGGAATTCGAAATCCGAAATTTACCTGAGTCTGGATATAATCCAACGCATCTTCCACGTTCACATCAGCCATTTGGATTGAACAGGAAACAGGAAAAAGCGTGAATAAAAAAAGCAGGAAAATTTTTATAACATTTTTCATTGAATTGGATATTTTTTCAAAATATCAAGAGATCGATCAGCATATGCTTGATACCGATCAATTTTTTTCTTGATTTTATTTTCAAGTTTTGGGAGCAGACCAAAATTAGCTTTCATTGGTTGAAAGAAATCAGACTCTGAATCACAAATATATTTGAATAATGCTCCTAACATGGTCTGTGCTGGTAATGTCATCATTTTGTTGTTGTTCAAAAAAGCCGCCATATTGATCCCAGCTATTAACCCGGTGCCGATACTTGCCAAATATCCTTCCACACCACATAATTGTCCGGCAAAAAATAAATCTTTTCTAGTTCTAGATTGCAAGAACTCATTGAGAATATCAGGAGAGAATATAAAGGTATTACGGTGCATTTGGCCATACCTTACAAATACTGCGTTTTCTAATCCTGGAATCAAACGAAATACACGTTCTTGTTCTTTATATTTGAGGTTGGTTTGAAAGCCAACCATATTGAATAATAATCCCTGGCTGTCATCCTGTCTCAGCTGAACGACTGCATAAGGCCTGAAATTATGTTTGAGAGGATTTCTGATCCCTACGGGCCGGAGCGGTCCAAATGCCAGGGTGTTTGGTCCCCTGGATGCTAATACCTCAACAGGAAGGCAACCTTCAAAGAAATTCCCCTTACCAGCTGTGACCCCCTCATTAATCTGATTCTCAAAATTTTTTAGTGGGATACGTTCGGCTTGAATTAGTTCTTTAACAAAGTGCTTGTATTCTTCCTCTGTAAAAGGACAGTTGATATAATCACCTCCCTCTCTTACGCCTCTTCCATATCGGGATCCCCAAAAAGCTTTTTCCATGTCAATTGAATCAAACTGGATAATGGGCGCAATGGCGTCATAAAAAAATAGATTTTCTTGACCTGCAAAATCAGCAATTGAAGCCGACAAGGATTGGGAGGTGAGAGGTCCGCTAGCCAAAATAACGGGACCTGATGGGATCTGTTTGACCTCTTCACGAATTACCTTGATTCTCGGGTGACTTTTTATAAGAGATTCAACCTTGTTCGAAAACAGAATTCTATCCACTGCAAGAGCATGTCCGGCTGGAACTTTACACTGGTCTGCCACTCGCAGAAGAAGAGATCCGATGATTCTTAGCTCTTCAGCAAGTAAGCCTGATGGGCGAGTGATTAAATCTGAACCAAGTGAGTTGGAACAGACAAGCTCCGCCAATTTGCCTGTTGCGTGCGCGTTGGTTCCTTGAATTGGTCTCATTTCAAAAAGGGAAACAAAACAGCCCCTCTCGGCTGCCTGCCAGGCGGCTTCACATCCGGCCAAACCTCCACCAATGACTTTTATTTCTTTCATAATTTAATTGAATGACTTGAATTCAAGTATCAAGTGCAACCGTGATTATTTAAGATTACCACAGGCGGTTTATAT
>CAYPPV010000082.1:0-7077 GCA_964412705.1 uncultured Pelolinea sp.
TCCGAGATTGGGGAGCGGATGATATATGGAGAGGAAATCTGGAAGGTACCCGAGATTACCTGGAACCAGTTATAAAAAAGCCGGAGGATTGGAAGAATCTAGATGTACTCAATCCAAGGAAAGGATCGCTCGGAAATCAGCTTGAAACACTAAAAATAATTAAGAAAGAATTTGGGTCTGCGACACCCATTATTCAGACCATATTTAACCCGCTTTCGCAGGCTAAAAACCTGGTAGGAAAACCCAATTTATTTCTGCATATCAGGAAGCACTCCGCCGCTTTGGCTGAGGGCTTGAATACCATAGCCGAGACAACCTATGCATTCATCCGAGAATGCCAAAGGATTGGCATTGATGGCGTTTTTTATGCCGTTCAACACGCATCATATGATTTGCTTTCTGAATCTGAATTCGATTCATTTATTCATAAATATGATCAGGCGCTTTTTTCTGCATTGGATGAATTCTGGTTCAATGTGCTGCATATTCATGGATCAAATATCATGTTCGAAAAGATAAGAAATTATCCCATGCAGGTGTTTAATTGGCACGACAGGGAAACTCAACCGAATTTAGAAGATGGAAAAAAGATTTTTATGAAATCTGTATGCGGTGGACTTGGCAGGATTGAAACAATGGTAATGGGCAGTGAATCTAAAATTCAGTCAGAAATAAGGGATGCAGTTATACAGACAGGCGGTAGAAAATTTATTCTTGGGACTGGCTGCGTACTCCCTTTAACCACCCCTTTAGGCAACATTCGGTCTGCAGTAAAAATTGCTAGGTCAATTTTCCCAGCTTGAATATGGCAAATCCACGCATAATATCAGGAAAGGCGAAGGGACTGCGTTTGAAAACCCCTCCTGGGTCAATTACTCGTCCAATAATGGATAGAGTGAAAGAAGCGTTATTCAATATAATCAACGGAGATATAATCGCCAGTCATTTTCTTGACCTGTTTGCGGGGTCTGGAAGTGTTGGAATTGAAGCATTAAGTCGGGGAGCTGAATATGTACGGTTTATCGAAAATAATCCCAGAGCTTACGAAATAACCAAGGAAAATATCAAAGCAAGTAAACTGGGTGATAATGCTGATCTGCTTCACATGGATGCTTTCAAATATATTGAAAGTTTTGAAACCCAAATTCGCTTCGACTATGCTTATATCGCACCACCCCAATACAAAGAGCTGTGGTCCAAAATGCTTCTTCTGCTAGATGTAAACATTCAGCATTTGAACTCCTATGCGTGGGTGATCTGCCAAATTGACCCTGTTGAATATCAAACGATTGAATTAATAAATTTATTTGAGTTTGATATAAGACAATACGGGGGCACATTAATGGTATTCTATTCTTTCAAAAAGAGTGTTTAACTATACGCAAATTATCATTTTTGTCATAAAGATATTTGAAAATTTCGGGCATTTTCCCATGTTCATGAGTGACACAAAGCTCAATCAGGTATGGTATATCCCCAAGAACCAGGTCATTGGATTCTATTTCCGGACGGCTCATCCACAGCAGTTCTCCTTCCGTTGATTGAATGATTT
Source organism: uncultured Pelolinea sp. (assembly GCA_964412705.1). Taxonomy (GTDB): domain Bacteria; phylum Chloroflexota; class Anaerolineae; order Anaerolineales; family Anaerolineaceae; genus Pelolinea. The sequence continues at coordinate 1,553 of CAYPPV010000082.1, forward strand.
CCCCGGATACGTGATCTGCTCTGAAAACAAATAAAAGGATGCCCGGAATCTCTTTAATATCAATAAAAACGATTCCCACCATGTCCATGTTTTTAACTACCATAGCTGTTTCTTCTCGTACTTCTCTCAAAGCAGCTTCATAAGGCTCTTCGCCCTTTTCAATATGCCCTCCCACCCCATTGATTTTTCCATATCCAAACGATTCTCGGACTTGCTTTTTAAGCATTAATATTTTTTCGTCTTTTTGTATAAAAATAAGGGTTCGCGGAACCAGGGCATATTTTGATCGGATCACATCAATGTTGTATTTTTTCATGTTGGATTCCTAGAAGCCAATTATAGAATTAAAAAGGGGCAGAAATGGTAATCCATTTCTGCCCCTTTCCCATTTATAGTTTCATTTCAGGAACATGGGGTGACCCAGAAATTCTTTTACTTTCGGAAGATAATTTTCCTTTTCATAATAAGAATCCACGTCCGCAAATTTATTTCCGGAAATCACACTTTCAATAGGAACAGTCGTGTATGCTCCACCTTTTAAGGCGGCCATTTCTCCTGTCCTGTTTTCCTTTATCAAATTCACGGCAATTGTTCCATAAGCCATGCCCACCATACGGTCAAGCGAATCCGGCGGTCCCGATCTGATTACATATGTAAGCTGCTGGAACATGGTTTTTACACCGGTTATTTTCTTAAGGTCGTCGGATATCATTTGGCCAATGCCGCCAAGCTTTCTGTGTCCGTAAGCATCCGCCTCGCCCCTTTCAACAATTTCTCCGCCAATATATTTTGCCCCCTCAGAAACAGTCATTACAGAATAATTGGAGGGGTTCTTTCTGCGGTCATCCATGAGAAAATCAGCCAGTTTATTAATATCAAAGGGGACTTCTGAAATTACAGCCCTGTCTACCTGCGCAAGCAAAGCTGTTATCAGGCTCGTCTCCCCCGAGTTTCTTCCAAACAGTTCCACCACCCCAATCCTCTCATGCGAACCAATTGAAGTGCGCATATCAGTGATAAGGTTTACTGCACGGGTGACAGCGGTGGAAAATCCAATGCAGTAGTCTGTTCCGTAAACGTCGTTATCCATCGTCTTGGGAATACCAACTACAGGAAAACCTTCTTTATCCAATCGAGCAGAAAAGGAAAGCGTGTCATCCCCGCCAATTGTGATCAATGCATCAATTTCCAATTCATCCAAGACTTTCAGGACATAATCTGTATAGTCCGTGGTCCCCTTGTTATCAACCTTCTTGCCGAAATCAGAATTATCAAGAAAATCCGGCGCGTCCTTTTCATTAACACGCTGTGGATTTGTTCTGCTTGTATGCAGGAAGGTGCCCCCCGTCCTGTCGATTGTCCGGACATCTACAAACTCCAGATTCTTTATGTAGTACTCATGTGTGGATGGTTCGTTGAAATCATAATGCAGGAGCCCTTCCCACCCGCGCCTGATTCCCAGTATGCGATATCCTTCATTCAGCGCGTTCAAAACCGCCGCTTTTATTGCGGGGTTTAACCCGGGCACATCACCTCCACCAGTCAGAATTCCAATTGTTTTCGCCATAATAACCTCCGTGAATAACTATGCATATTGAAAAAAACCAACGAAGTATAGCATACCTTTTTTCAATCAAATCAAGAAATTAGAATAGTATCCTCCGGGTATTCTCGAACTACCCACCATTTTACCCAATACAGCAGGATAACAAGAAACGATGAATAGATCATATTGATGATGTTTGGACTTGCCCCGACACCAACATTAAAAATGGTAATCCAATTAATTATCGGCAATATTATTGTAATTAATAATGTAAATCCGTAAAGAATAATATTGAATATCCTACCGGACCTTGTCTCCCACAGATAAAAAAGAAAGAGAATCACAAATAGATAAAAAATCCCCGCTTTGTTTCCGGCATCAATAAAGAGGTATGGGTTGAGGACAATTGCGAGAGAAACCATCCATAATTGCTGATTTAGGGTTTGCTTCGGTATGCGTATCCATTCCAAAGCTATCCAAATAGCAGCGATTATCGGCAAGTAATTGAAAAACCTTCCAAGATTCAATCCACTCCAGGCATTGAAGTAGGCATCTCCGAATCCTATGAATGGAAATTCCGGCGATTCGAAAATTAAATTCTGAAGGTATTTGAGTATCCAATCTGTCTGATAAATCATACCGGCTATGCACATTAGGATTAGAGAAATTACCATCCATACAACCTGGTTAGTTTCTCTGGTGGCAATGAATATCAATATCAAAACGGCGATTACTGGTATCACAGTCAAGGGCTGTATAAATAAGAGAGCAAGAAATATCCCTGATTTTATATATTGGTTTCCATGTGAAAATTTAAATACAAGCAAAAGAGACATCATCTGAATGGCAGATAAATTCAGGTTGATTTGAGTATTAATTGTGAAGAAAAAAAGCAGGGAAATAGCTGAAACTATCATTTTTGATATAAAACTTGACCTGTATTGAATCATGTTGAAAAAAATGAATACGCTAGCGACCATTAAAGCTTGCGTGACAACCATCCAGACTGCTGTGGACCAGACCGGGTCTTTCATTAATGAAAATGGATAATACAAAAACAATACGAAGATTGGTTTCTTAAAAATAAATCCGGTTTCAATAGAATCGGAAATCTCTTCAGGATAAATACTTGTGATCACCTCAGCGATATCACTTCTGTATGGATTTACACCACTTTCAATCATCAGATTGGAAATTGCGCTGGAAAAAAGAAAGTCTCTATTGTCCGATATTTGAAATAAGATAAAACGATTAATAAAAAACAGAATAATGATTCCAATAAAAATTAATAGAATACGCTCTCGTAATTTTTCCCCCTCCTTCCCTAACAAAAAAGCAAAAAACCGTTTGATCTCGGTAAACACTTATTTTTCCGTGGAAATCTCTCTTAAATACTTTTCCTTATTTGCTGAACGGGCTATCTTACCACTACTTGTTTTTATCAACCATTTCTCTGGCACAAGATACACTGTCCGTAGAGCCACGGCTGTGTTCTGGGTGATCCTTCTTCTAATTTCTTCTGCGATTTTATCTTTTTTATCTAGAAATAATTCCTCCAATTCCGCAATTACGACCACATCTTCTGTGCCCTTCAAATCATTATAGATACCGAAAGCAACAGCCCTTCCGGGATGTATCCCTCTTACGTTCATAACAATATCTTCAATATCCTGCGGGTATATGTTTTTCCCTCCGACAATTATCAAATCTTTTTTTCTTCCGCTTACATAAAGCTCACGATCCGCGATGTATCCCAGATCGCCAGTTTTAAACCAGCCATCCATCATCGACCGGTTAGTTTCATCATCCCGTCTGTAATACCCGGAAAGCATATAATCACTGCGAATCAGCACTTCTCCCACACTTCTCTCAGGCAATTCCTGCCCCTCATTATCCACGATTTTTACCTCCGTTCCCCTGATCGGTTTTCCTGATGAAACCATCTTTTCGGATAGACTTTTCCCAACAGGCGGTTTTGCAACTTTCTCTTTTTGAAACAGCTCCAGATCAATTTCATCAAATTTGAGCGGCTCATTGATCCCTCCCTGAGTAACGGCAAAAACATTTTCTGCCATTGCATAGCTTGTTGCAAGGGCGTTCTCTCTAAAACCGTAATCACGAAATCGATTTAGAAATAGTTGGTGGCTTTCGTAGCGGATTGGTTCCGAGCAATTAATTAAAGCACGCAGTGAGCTAAGGTCCACTCCATCAATATCCGAAGCCCTGATTTTTTTTGCACAGAAATTGTAAGCAAAATTCGGCAGCCAAGAAAGCGTTCCATGGTAATCACTCACTGCGCTCAGTAGTTTATGCGGGGCGCGCACCCAATCAAATGGAGACATCAATACTAGCGGCGTACTGGTAAGAATTGGCATTAAAAATGAGGCGATTAATCCCATATCATGATAAAGCGGCAGCCAGCTGACAATCACATCCTCATCATTCAGCTGTATCGCATCCCGATAACTGTCGATCTGGTTGAACACTGCCCGATGTGAAAGCGCGACGCCTTTCTGCAGTCCAGTTGTACCGGATGAATGTTGCAGGAGAACGATGGAATCCGGATGCCTTCCATTTCCAGGAAGATCCCAATTTTTCAGGTCACCTCTATTTTCTGCTTTATCAACATCTTCTGAGAAAATCACCGTTCTGACAGGTGAACTTTCATTAATAAAAAGGGAAATTTCCTGCTTAAATTCTTTATAAGTAATAATTGCCGCAGGTCTTGTAATTCTGATTAATGCTTCCAGGTCTTTTCTATATTTTTCTGGTCTCAGTTTTTCAGTTAAAAAAGGCATAATCGAGGGAATACAGCCGTTGAATAGAATTCCAAAATAAGAAAAAATCAAATCCAGGCTGTGTTCCAGAATGATGATAACAACATGCCCTGGAAGAATGCCTTTTTGCTGTAATTCCGAGGAATAATTTGCCGAGCCTGAGACCAGCTCGCTATATGTAATCGGTATATCAGGTTGTCCCGTCTTTTGAAAGTAAAGGATGTTTTTTTGTGGGTGGGTTTTGTAATGTGAAAGAAGCTGGCTGGTGAAATTTCTCATGAATCTTCTTGTTTTTTCTGAATTAATTCAGCAAGTTCTTCTACTGTATCAAAAGTATCCGCATTTAATTCATAATCTTCCACCCTTACTCCAAAAAGGTCTTCTACTATCAAGGCAAGGTCAACCAGGCTGAAAGAATCAATTAATCCGCTTGAAATAATGGCTTCCTGTGGATCCAACTGACTGTTCGGCTGTTTCAATATATCTGTGGAAATCTTTTGAGATAGCATTTTTTCAATATTTTCTCTATCCATAATGATTATTCTCTTGATCCTTTCCATACCGAGTCCAGCGTACCTAACGCATATATACTCTGTTCCGTCCAGGCATACTGCGGATCCAAATGGAATCCATCATTCAGTTCGGGGTCTAATCCATTATTTGGGAGAGACTGTGCTGCCCTCCACCAATTGTACAGGGGGATATCATACTCATATGCCAGTTTCGCAATAATCATATTGATCTGGTGGTTCCCCTCGATATTGTCTGCCTTGGTCATCAATATAGGTACGGTCCCATAAGCAATCACCTCATCCAGGATTTTCCGTAGATAATTCTCATAAACATCCGGGGGGGTTTCTTCCCACCATCTTTCAAACCTAATGAAAGCAAAACTCGGGTTAGCCAATCGCAATTCACACTTCAAAGGACTTTCATCTGGCTGGCAGGACTCAGGGTCTGCATGAAGCGGGGAGAGGGCTGCAGCGACATTCAGCCCCTGGCCGAAAGCCTTTCCATCCCTGTTAAAGTATCCTTGGAAATTATCAATGGAATCCTGCCAATCTTGTTGCCAATCCTGAAGAAAATAACGGTTGAGGTCATAGATTCCCATAAAAGATTCTTTCACATTCTGGCAATCTCCTATCTTGGAAAACGCATTCGGGTTTACACCCGATTCCAAACCACTCTGATAAATTTCTTTC
>CAYPPV010000083.1:0-7058 GCA_964412705.1 uncultured Pelolinea sp.
AGCTGTGAAATCGGACCAAACCCACCCTTGGTAGCGCCGGAATTCGCCATTGTAGACAGGTTCCCGACAGGGTCCATCGTCTCTTTAACAGCTTCAGAAACAGACCTCGTGGTTTCCTGCCAGATTTCAATTACACGCTCATTCATTTCTTGTTCGGTCAGCCGCCCGCGACGATAGGAGCGTTGAATATCCTCTACTTTCTGCTGTGCCTCCGAAATAATACCGGCCTTTTCAAGCGGAATGGTAATATCCGCGACGGAAAGCGTCGTTCCTGAAACCATTGCGTACCTGAACCCAATGTCCTTGATTTTATCGGCTACTTCAGTTGTTACATTCTCGCCGTAGAGGATGTAGATTTCACTGATCAAATCTTTTATTCCGCCCTTGTCCAGTTCCTGGTTGAAAAATCTGACTTCCTTGGGAAGAATCCAATTGAACAACACCCGACCTACAGTTGTGTTGACCATCCGCTGCGCAGGTTTATTCAATCTGTTACCATTTTCATCAAACCAGGTTTGGGTCATCAGGCGGATCATGGTCTTGGTATCAACATAGTTGAGCTGATAGGCCATCTCCACTTCATCCATACTGGAATAAGCTTGTTCTTTCCCGGTAAATTCTTCCATCGGCGTCCTGGTCAGGTAGTAAACACCCAGCACCATGTCCTTTGAAGGTGAAATAATCGGTTCTCCGTCTGCCGGCTTTAATAGGTTTTTTGATGCCAGCATTAAATTTCTCGCTTCCCAAACAGCCTGTTTTGACAAGGGAACATGCACAGCCATTTGGTCACCATCGAAGTCAGCATTGAAAGCAGTAGTCACCAGAGGGTGAAGCTGAATTGCACTGCCCTCAATCAGAACTGGCTCAAATGCCTGGATACCCAATCTATGTAGCGTTGGGGCGCGGTTCAGTAAAACCGGTCTTTCTTTAATTACCTCTTCAAGAATTTCCCAGACCTCCGGCCTGTTGCGTTCCATTAATTTCCGAGCACCTTTGACATTAGTTGCATAATTCTTATCCACCAGCCTGGCAATGACAAAGGGCCGATACAGCTCGAGAGCCATCGTTTTGGGAAGGCCACATTGATGCAGTTTCAAATTGGGACCAACAACGATTACGGAACGTCCGGAGTAATCGACACGTTTACCAAGCAGGTTTCTTCTAAATCTACCCTTTTTACCTTTCAACATGTCGCTGAGCGACTTCAGCTCACGTCGGCCCCTCCTAGACAGTGCTTTTCCTCTCTGGGAGTTATCAATCAACGAATCTACTGATTCCTGGAGCATGCGTTTCTCATTCCTGACAATCACATCGGGAGCTCCCAGCTCCAGAAGCCTTTTCAGGCGGTTATTACGGTTAATAACGCGGCGATAGAGGTCGTTCAAGTCAGAAGTAGCAAAGCGACCGCCATCCAGCTGGACCATTGGTCTCAAATCTGGCGGGATAACCGGAAGGACAGATAATATCATCCATTCCGGGCGATTCTTGGATTTCCGGAATGATTCCACAACCTTCAACCTGGTTGTGGCTTTTTTGCGTTTTTGCTTGCTTTTTGTTGTACGAATCTCATTCCATAAATCTTCTGCCAATTTGTCAATATCCAGACGGCTTAAAATATCAACAAATGCCTCCGCCCCCATGTCCGCACGAAAGACCTGACCATAGCGGGATTTCAATTCGCGGTATTTATTCTCACTCAAGAAATTGAATGGAGCAAGATTCTCCAGCTCATCCCGCTGAGTTTCAATGTCTCGCTGAATCTTCTGGTTAATGCCATCCAGTTGTTCATTTAAATTGATTAAATTTAATTCCGCTTCAGCCTGTACTTTTGCAATAGCCTGATCAATATCAGCGATCTCTTTATCCATTTCTTCCTGAACAATCTGTTCAGTCTCATCCAGCTTTTCTTTTACAGCATCCTGTACCTTTGATAGGAGTTTTGCCTCTACAGTTCCGCCGGATTCCAAAATTGTTTCATCTGCTGATTCAAAGACTATGTCTTTTCTAACTGTCTTACCCTCTTTATCCTTAATGGTCTGTTCAAGAGATTGGGCTTCTTTGATGATCGGTTCCATTTCCCGTCCGATCAGTTCATCTTTACTTGATTTCAGTTCTTTTTTTCTTGATTCAAGTTCCGAAATTTGCTGGCTACGGGCTGATTGGATTTCTTCAATGCGGTTTTCTAATTCTTCGAGCTCTTCGCCGTAAACCATGGAAATTTCTTCTTCAAGCCTGTTCAGTGCTTTTTCTTTTGCTTCTTCATCCACGTAAGTAACGATATATTGCGCAAAATAAAGAACACGGTCCAAATTTCTACGAGAAATATTCAATAACAGACCCAGATAAGAGGGGACTCTGCGCGTGTACCAGATGTGGGCAACTGGAGAAGCAAGATCGATGTGCCCCATTCTTTCCCTGCGGACAGATGAACGAGTTACTTCAACTCCGCATTTATCGCAAACGATTCCTTTATAACGAGGATTCTTGTATTTTCCGCAATAACACTGATAATCCCGAGTGGGTCCGAAAATCGCTTCACAGAACAGCCCGTCTTTTTCCGGCCTTAAACGTCTATAGTTGATCGTTTCCGGTTTTGTAACTTCTCCATACGACCAGGAACGAATTGTGTCTGACGATGCGAGACTGATTCTGAGAGCAACTAAACTTTTGGTTTCCACTAATGTGCCTCCTTGGCTTTAAATGAAATACTAAATTTCATCCAATTTATATTTATAGTATTTGTTCTAATTACCAACAGACAACCTATCATTATATCACGTTATTACGAGAGTATTTGTCCAATTTCCCGCCTATCATTTGAGTTTTTAGGTGAGGGGTAATTTTACTTTATATTTCGTCCCCGATCCCAATGTGCTTTCCAGAATCAAATTACCCTGATGCATTTTTATGATTCTTGATGCTACTGAAAGGGGTTCGAAATCGGGATTTTTACTGCTTCCTGCGTTGAACGTTTCCACATCGACCTTGGAAAACCCACAGCCAAAGTCTGAGACCGATAATAAATAATTATCCCTATTAATTTCAGAACCAACGACCACTTCTTTTCCGGGAGAAGATTGATCAATGGCAAACTTCATGACATCGTAAATTGAATACATAAGAAGCGTTTTGTCTCCCAACACCATATTTGAAGTTCCAACCAATTCCGTCATGTTTAATTTCACACGGTTCTGGTTAGATTTTGGCTCAATTAATTGCACAGCCTGTTTGATAACTGAAATAATGTCCGTTGGTTTGAATTCCAATAACTCTGAATTTTTTATTTTTCTTACAGAAAACAGCTCATCGATTAAGGAAATAGCTCGAAAATTTATCGAATTTATAATCTCGAGATATTTTTTCTGTTCTTCATTGAGCATCCCGATCAAAGGAAGCATCTTCAGATACCCCTTGGCTTCAGTCAGATTGGATTTTAGGTCCTGGTTGATCATATCTATAATAAGATAGAAATATTCTGATTTTTGTTTGGTTTGGGTTTGATCTATAAAAATGAAAGCAAAATATATGGAACCTTTAAATTCTGGCAATTTTCGTACTGTTGCAAGATAATTTTTCTCACCAATTTGAATAGTAAAATTATCATTATCTTGCGGAATTTTTTCAAGCAAATTCTTTCTTAATAATTCCCCTTCAGTAAAGTCTTTCCTATTTTGCGGTGAAATATTAGAAAACAGAACAAAACCCCGAGAATCTGTCATAATGACTGGAAATTCAAATGAATCAATAATTCCCTGAAAAAGATTGTGATACAGTTGGTTTTTCTCTCGGGAAAAATAAAAATCTTCCACTTCTGACACTGCTTTTACCAACTCTTCGAATTCCAGTAAATCCCTTCTTGTTAATTCCAGGGGGAAGTTATACGCATACCACAAGGATGAAGAAAAATCTGATTCAATTTTCAATTTAAACCCAAGAATTGATTTTGGATATTCCTTTTCCTTCAAGAATTTGATTGTCCTGAATTTGCTCGTATCAGGGATGAAAATACGTTGCTGTTTTTCAAGCTGATTCATTATTTCTTTATCAAGATATCCAAATGATTCAGACTTTGGCCCAATACCTTCGGAAACTGGCGGAAAAACCGGGGAGAAATTCGACGGAATTAAAATCAAACGAGTGGAGACCGCTCTTGGGTCCACGACCGCAGATAAAATGTTTTGCTGTAATTCTTTCCAGTTAGAAGAATTAAATGCGGCCCGATATGCTAGATTGATTTTTTCCATGTTAGGATTCTTTTGAGGATTATTCATTGAAAATGATCATCTGAAAACCTTTTGGAAAATGGATTTTTGCATTTTTACCATGTATTTGCCATCCATAATTAAACATAAATTTTTTACAGTTATTTTCCTCATACCTGATTAATATTTTTTATTTTACTTGCCCTCTGTTCCCCAAATACAGTAGGGCTTCGCTAAAAGAGCAGGGTTCGCCTTTTGCACCTGGGGAATTTCTATCAACGTACATTTTACGAATGAACCCGCAGGATGGCTTAACTCTTGAACGGTTTCCACATAATGGGCTTCATTTGGATCCTGAGCCGAATTCTTCGCAATATACACCTTCCCATTACTTGAGAAAGGAGGGAACACAACCACTGTATCACACATACTACTATCCTCAAGATTTCTTTTTTATTGTCACATACTGATAAATTTCATCTACCACTTCATCCACTGATTTACCGTTTGTATTGACAATAACCGCATCTTCTGCGGGCATGAGGGGGGCGACTTCCCTTTGAGAATCAATTTGATCCCGTTTTTTCAGATTTTCAATAATCGCATCGAAATCAATACTATCGTTCCGGCTAATCTCTTCCTTAAACCTCCGCCTTGCCCGTTCTTCTAATGATGCTTTCAAAAATATTTTCAGATCTGCATTAGGCAAAACGATTGTTCCAATATCACGCCCCACCATAACAATCTCTCCAGATTTTGCGATTTTCCTTTGTTTCTCCGTTAGTATTCTTCTTACTTCTGGATATTTTGAAACCTGAGAAACATTTTCATTCACCTCTGGCTCGCGTATTTTCCAGGTCAAGTCTTTCCCCTCGATAAGCACATCATTGGTCCGGCCGTCATCGAGTGTGGGCTTATTAATTTCAATCTTGATTCTCGAAGCCAGCTCGGAAACTTTTTCTTCATCTTCAATGTCCACTCCTTCCATAATCGCTGCACATGTCACCGCCCTGTACATCACTCCTGTATCCAGGAATGAAAAATCTAATTTTTTTGCAAGCTTAATCCCCACACTGGATTTGCCAGAAGCCGCAGGCCCATCAATCGCGATTTTTTTAACCCTTTTCAACGAATTTGCTCACTCCCATCATATGAAGTATAGAATAAGTCATTTCTCACAAACATGGAATAGGGTTGTTTATGTAATTGTCCGTCTCTCCAAAAAAACCATGCCCAGTAATCTGTGGAGAAGAAATTTCTCACTGGCCGCCAGGTCCAGCTTGGGTAACTTTCCATAATGAATTCTTGTCTGAAATATCCCTGCCTTCCATTGAGGAATCCGGTTGATTCGGCAAATATAAATTCAGGGGATTCCAAATAGGGGGCTGGTTCAAACCGGATATTTTCGCCAGTCAAATACCACAGCAATGCGGGTTTCGCAGTCTCTTCAATTTCAACGGTGGTTGCACCTGTGGTGCCCAAATAATTGTTTTTTATCTTATTAAAAAGCGGCATGATGATTTCCTCATCCTGGAAAATACCTTTCCATATGAGTTCCTGTTCAGGCTTTGTTCCTACAACAAGAGAACGCAAACAAATGCCGAACTGAATAAAAGTGAGGATAACCATCCAGCTGGTCCGGAATGTTTTCCAGGCATAAGGAAAAGAAAAAAGGTAGCCAATGAAAACCACGCCTGCAGATATAAGCATCGCGATAAAAGCAAGAGATGCCAATAAATTTGCAAAGGATATTCCTGATTGCAGGTCATATATTAACGACGCAATATTTATTAAAAAGCTGATTATCCCCATACAAAAAACCAGGATGACTAATTTTTGATTTGTTGAAATATTTATATCTCGGTCCCCGAGAGATCTTGCAGAAATACAAGCCAGCGGGATGCTGATCCAAATTAAATCAAGGTATTGATGACCTGGATAAAATACGATGAATAATAAAAACAAAAGAAAAGATATCCAATAAGGAAAATCTTTCTTTATTCTTTTTACTGTATTGTTTGAAAATAAAAGAGTTGCAGATAAAAGCAGTGGAAAATAACCTACGAGTATGAAAGGATAAACAATCGGGTAATTTCCAAATTTGTACGGACCTGCAAGATTATTAAAAAATGATTGAAATCCTAATGAAAAATACTTTCCGGCCGGCTTAATCAAAAACAATATCGCTATCCCAACCAGAATGATTGCCGCTGTTTTTGATTCATCTATTGATTGAATGAACAGTCTATCTTTTACCAATAGCAGTGCTTTTCTGTACTCGCTTTTCTTGAACAACCAAAACGTTCCGATTAAAAGCAAAATTCCGATCATCAAGAAAATTGTTCCAGGACCAGATAAGAAAATCACGATTGCCAAAATGATCACCGGCTTAGTTTTTCCTTCAATCAGGAAGAAGACCAATAATCCAGAAAGCAAAATCGTCAATGAATATCCCACCGCTAAAACAGAGTTGGCATTCAGGATAGGATCTATTAATAAGAAGAGTGCCAACCAAAAAGCTTCTTTTTGACGAATGTGTTTTTTATAAAGGTATGGGAGTAAGACAAACAAGGAGCCAGATATTACAGACAGCAACCTGAATACCAGCAGGTTTTTTCCAAAAAGAAAATCGGTAACGCGGAAATAAAAAAGATGGATAGGCGAGAAAGTTGAACTGTATGTCTCAAAAGAACCGGTTAAGAAAAGCAAATTTTTAGCTTCTACATTCGTAATACCAATACGGTTTGCAGCGAAAACCCTCGCCATTAGAGCAATAAAAAAAATGAAAATAAAAAATCATTTGCCCGTAATAAAGCTGCGTAAAAATTGTTTGACAGATTCGTGTTTATCCATTGT
>CAYPPV010000084.1:0-7024 GCA_964412705.1 uncultured Pelolinea sp.
TAATGGGAGCGTTGTAACTGTCTTGACCCAGGTTCGCCAATTGATGAACCCCATATATGGCGGGCCTGGTGCAATCAATATCACAACACACAACCCGGAATTAGAAAAAATCGCCAGAAAACTTTTAGAAGAACTGAATTGGCATGGTCCCGCTCAAATAGAATTTAAATTTGACCCAAGAGATAATAAGTACAAAATAATCGAAATTAATCCGAAATTATGGGGAACGATTGATTTATCGATCAAAGTAGGGGTAAATTTCCCTTTACTGATAAGGAATTATTTAATGGAAGAAAAGGTAGAGAGAGATATAGATTATCCCTCCAATGTTCGTTACCGATTTCTTTTTCCACAGACTGTATTTGCGGGAATCCAAACTATACGGGAGTTTGGTTTGGGCGCGTTAAAAGATAATAATGAATATAGTGGTGATTACACGGACCTGGATGTTGGGGATATTAAACCGGATATATTGAGAATAGTAGGCACAATTCTTTATTCATTTATAGGGGGAATTAATTACCGCTCATCCAATTTGCCGCGAGAGCACATAATTAGAATTAACGAATACAAGGAAGCTTGAAGGATTACAATGGATTTTGTTGGCAAATTTCGAGATTTTTTGTTTAATAAGCAAAATAAGTTCGGTCAGGGTGTTATTTGGAATATCGGCAGTCTCCTCCTTCTTGCTGTTGGCGGGATACTTCTTAATACAATTATTCTAAAATTCAGCAATGCTGAAAACCTGGGCGTTTTTAACCAGGTTTTTTCTATTTATTTATTGATATCACAGATAGGCGTAGGTGGAATTCAATTTTCTGTATTGAAGGAGATATCGCAGAATCATCAGGATTTAAACGAATGCAGCCTTATCACTAGTTCCGGCATGATCATGGCAGCAGTGACCTCATCAACTATCGTTTTATTATCTTACCTGCTGATTAAACCGATTGGGATTTTGCTGGATAGCCCGTTAGTAGCGGAAAGTTTGCGTTATGCGCTTCCAGGACTGATTTTCTTTTCTATCAACAAGGTGCTTATCAATTCTGTAAATGGTCTAAGGCATATGCGGGCGTATGCTGTTTTTAAAGCCCTGAGGTATGTGCTCATTTTAGGAATTGTATCGATGTATATCATTTTGGATTTTCCGGGTACATACTACTCTTATGCCCTCCTTTGGTCCGAATTGGCCTTAGGATTGGTTATGCTTATTTATATTCATTTCAAAATGTATCGATTAAATTTTTCTACTCATATATATAAATGGTTTAAACCCCACATCTCTTTTGGGATGAAGGGGTTTATGAGCGGTATTCTGACGACACTTATGATACAAATTGATGTTCTGGTTCTGGGGATTTTCGCAAATGATTCAACCGTCGGAATTTATAGTTTTGCCGCCACAATGGCGAATGGATTTATGCAAATTCCGATTGCAATTAGATGGAATGTTGACCCTGTCATTGGACATTACCTTGCAGGAAATGAAATCGCAAAAGTTGATGAATTATCCAGGAAAGTAAAGAGCTTCTTCGTGCCGTTCATGAATCTCGTAGGCATTCTTTCTATAATGTTTTTTCCAATCATGATGATTATTCTAAAGCCTGAAACCAGCATCACAACCAGTTGGATTGTTTTTTCAATTATTATGATTGGCGTGATAATTGGCTCCAGATACAGGCCTTTTATTGGAGTTTTCCTTCAAGGGGGGCGTCCTGGATTTCACACAATTCTTGTTGGATCTCTTGCGCTCATAAATACAATATTGGGATTTGTATCGGTACCCCTTTTGGGCATCTTTGGAGCGGCGATTACCTCCTCCTTGGTGAACTTATTGACAGGCTTGTCCATAAAAATTTTTGCGCGAAAGATTTTTTCGATTGAATTATGAAATCACAACTAAGAAAAAAAGGTATTGAGGATATGAAAGTGCTTGTATTAGGGGGGATAACAGCCAGAGCCAGCCTTGCAATCACTCGTTCATTGGGCAGCAGGGGCGTCAATATTGAGATGAGCGACCCTTACAGGATTAATCCGAGCCGGTTTTCAAAATATGTATCTAGGTTCTATTTGAGCCCAAATCCAGTGACTGACCCGGCAGGGATGGCTGAGTGGCTGTTAAATCAAGTTAAAACGCACGAGTATGATGCAATTTTTCCTTTGAATGACTACACCTACGATATCTGCACGGATTATCAAGAAGAACTTTTTCAATACACCAATATGCTGGTAAATAACAAAGAAACTTATCAGCGAGGAAGGAATAAAATAAAGACAGTTGAATTAGTGCGTGAACAAGGAATCCCACACCCAAAGAGCTGGATTCTGCAGAATGAAAATGCGCTAAACGATGCCCTTCTAGAAATCTCCCATTATCCCCTTGTTGTTAAGCCAGCTAAAAGCTCAGGATCGCGCGGGTTGGCAATTATCCATAGTGAAAAAGAGCTTGTTGAAAAATATTATCAATTATCCAGTAATTTTGGGCCAATGATTCTTCAGGAGTACATTCCGGGAGATGGCGTGATACTCGACGTAACTCTGTTATTCAACCGGGATAGTGAGATCCGGGCGGCCATGGTTTCAAACCGGATCAGAATGTTTCCGGACGGCGCAGGGCCAAATACGGCGGGTCATGGTGTAATAAACCCATCCCTGCGTGACATGACAATAGAGATGATGCAATCTATTGGATGGAAAGGGATGTGCCAGGTTGAATATAAAGTTGATTGCCGGGATAATACACCCAAATTGATCGAAATAAATCCGCGCATGGGCGGCTCTACGCAATTGGGCGTTAATGCCGGCTTGGACTGGGCTTACAAGCTATTCCAAATCATTGTTGAGGGAGATTGTGAGCCGCAAATGACTTACAGGACGGATGTTCTTTCCCGGTGGTTGATTCCCGGAGAACTCATGCACGCGATCACTACAAAGAATAAGAAGAAGCTCTGGCCAGATTTTTTTCGGTTTTTTGACAAAAATACCAAATACTATATCTTCAATCGTTCAGACTTAGGGCCGGTTTTCGGATTGTTTTTAACCCTGTTTAGTCAAGCTTTCAACCTGAAAATGATCAAGTATTATATTTTTAGGAATAAGGCCAAAATTAAAAAGTTCTCATAAGCCGTTATCCTGAAATACTTTCATTTTGGAAATTTATTTCCATATTACATAGATCAACCAACTCTTCTCCCGAAATAAGAATTTCCTGGTATTTTTCTAAGAAATTTTTCAATGATTGATAAAAAGAAGGACCAATACGACGGACGAACAACCTCGTGAAGATTCTTTTTCTTGAAATCTCCGTCAGATATTCACTTTGGTCTATTTCATAGGGATGAAAATAATAAGATGAGTGTCCTCTTTGTAGTGAATTGGCGGCAGCGATTGCGTTGTAAAGATTCCCTAAAATGCGGTGGGTGATGCCGGAACCTGCCGGTGTTTTAACTATTGGAAAAGTTGCCCAGGGAAATTCCCATAACTTTGCATCTCCTTCTTCTCCGATATCCTCATAACTTGGATGATATGGTTTTCTTGGGGTATGGATGAAATTCCCAAACTTGCCAAATATTTTTCGGGTAGGAGTGATTGAGGAATCATATATAAAACCAGCTTTTTCCAGGTCGCAAACGAGGGAATCAGGAATGGAGGAATTTGGAGAACGGTATCCAATCACTTCTTTCCCGCTAATATCTTCTAGTAGTTTTTTAGAATTTTCCAAATCTTTTAGGAATTCATTATGCGGTAATTCTGCGTAGTCTCTGTGGTGATAGTTGTGACATGCAATCTCATGGCCTTCGTTGCTGATCTTTTTTACCAGATCGGGATATAGCTCCGCGATTATTCCAGTAAAGAAGAAAGTTGATTTGAACGATAGTTCATCGAATAACCCCAAGATTTTATCGGTGGCAGTATATATTTCACCGACAGGTTTATTGCTTCCATAAATATCCTGCCAGCATTGCTTCAAATTATGCCAGAAGGCATTCGCAGAACCAGTCGCCCAGCGGCACTGATACCATTCATCCATATCTACACTCAAGAACAATTTGTGATGGTTTCTCATAATTAAAAAATCATCCAATCATTTTTCAACCTCTTATAGAAAATTTCTTTAAATTAACGAGAATGAAAGATTCAAACAGTTTCATTTTTTAGAATTATTTTCATTGATTAACGGTGTGTGTTTTGACTATCAAACCACATGGCGAAAAGACTGAGCTGCAGGGCAGTTGTGGTAGTGAAGAGGATTGCCAGCGCTGTGATATCTGGTATCACGCCAGTGCGGCTCCAGCGGACAAAAAACCGGATGATAAGCGGAATATCAATCAGGAAAAGAATGAAACTTGTGAAATAAAAGAACAGCAGGGGATGGAAATCCCTGATGAAATATTTTTCCTTGAGCCGGTAGAAAAACAGGCGCACCAGCAGCCAAAGCATTTTTGGGATGATGAGCAGGGGGCGAATGCCGCTTTTTTCGCCGATGCGGTAGACCGGTTTGACCGGCACATCCTCCACACGGAAGTGATAGAAATTCAGCCGCACCAGCAGGTCATTGGGCTGTCCGTAGGAACGGTACATTTTCTCCCAGTCAATCGTATGAAGGGCTTTCTTGTTGATGACCGTGTAGCCGCACTGGGAGTCGCTGATATGCCAGTAGCCGGAAGCGATTTTCGTCATCAGCGAGAGCACCGAATTGCCCAGGTAGCGCACGCGGGGAATCACCTGCCAGGCATCCCCGGTAAAAAGCCGGTTGCCCTTGGCATAGTCCGTGCGGTCTTCATAGATGGGCAGGATGAGGCCAACCAGGTCGTTCGGGTCCATCTGGGCGTCCCCCGCCATCACAGCCGCCATGTCCATGTTATTATCACGGCACCAGATGTAACCATCCGCGATTGAGCCACCCACGCCGCTGTTTTTCTCATGCCTGATCACAACGATCCGCCCGGGCTCTTTTTTCTGGTATTCTAGGGCAACCTGGTATGTGCCGTCCGTGCTGGCATCGTCAACAATAACCATCCTGTCTACAAAATCCGGCATGGTGGTGATGACCCTGCCGAGGAGTTTTTCCTCATTGTAGGCAGGAATCACAACTGCCACGGTTTTTTTCTTGTACATGTTTCATCTCTCCCTATATTCAAAAGAATAAGTCATTATTATAGATGAGTGGGAAATAACCCGGGATAATCATAACTGAATTTGTATTCACGGTTGCTTGTTATGTTCGGCCGCAGATTTCAAACGGTCTTGTCGGCCGCCCATAATTTTAAGAATAGTTCTATTTTCCCAAAAAGCGATAATCGGTACCACGTGAACAAACATTCTCATTGCTGAATCTCCCCACCTTCCAAAGGAATATTCTTTGCGGAAAAAACCCAAATCGAGAATTAAAAGGGCATAAGTCACAACAAAAAAGAGAAGAACATGATTGTTTTGTGTGCCGGCCTTGTGCTTATTTTTTGGGGGAAACACCAATAAATAACAAAGCAGAATGATTAAACTCAACCACCAGAAAAAGCCCCATAAATTATTTCCGGCAAACGGATTATTGAAAAGATTTCCAATGATATTGAGAAGGTTTTTAAATTGGTGCGCTGTATTCAAGAAAAAAACCAGGATGCTGATTCCAACAAAACCGGGGAAAACAATTTTGCTTATCCCATTGTTCCTGTTTAGCAAGGGAACTTTATTTTTTATCAATAACACGATGAAGAAAAGCACATAAGAGCAAATTGGAAGTAACAGGCGGTTATCTGTCCAGAACCGTGTTTCTATAGCGGGATATGCGAAAAAAATTACTAATAAATGGATCAGGATAAATAAAACTGGCGAATACATTTTTATTAACTGCTGAAAAGAAAAATGACCTGTATATTGAAGACTGTAGGCCAAGACAAGCAAAATAAAGATTGGTGATTCTACTCTGCTCAGAAAGAAACCAATCAATGCAAAGACACCAAGAAATATGTAATTTGTGTTTTTTTTCTGCCCCGGATTACGAATATTAAAAAACATTAAAAAACTGGTAAAAAGAGAATACGCAGAAAAAATATGCGTATTTAAGTAATATCCGCTCACAAAAAACATCCCGGTGGTACCTAATAAAAGAACCATGATCCCGGATATGATGAAAAACCGATTTTTTTGTTGCCTCAATTCTTTGGTGCTTTCAAGACTTGAAATGAAGAGGGTGGACAAGATGGAAAGAAAGATAAGCGGATTGATTGAGCTTAAGGAGGGCAGGTCATACAATCTGCCCAGAGAATCCAGCAGCACTTCCCCGACACCAAATCTGCTCCTGTAAAAATAACCCATGTTAGGAATAAGCAGTGTGCCTTCACGCGCGACTTCTCTTCCATAGTAGAGGTAGTGAAGAGAATCTGTGGTTGAAATAATTGGCGTATTCTTGTTCAATAAAATGGATATGGCCAGGAAACCTGCGAGCACAACTAATAAAACCAGGCAGTCTTTACGATTAAATTCAAGCGTTTGTTTCTTCAATTTGAGGAAAAATATCAATAAGAACAACAAAATGTAAACTATCAGGATGCCGATTATGAAATTGGAGAATGCATGAAACAGAGCCAGGAGGTACGAGGAAACCATTGTAATAATCAGACCCCACAATAATGCTGTCGAATAGCAGAGTGCTTTCGAGATGCGGGGATAAAAAAGAAAGCTGAAAGAAAGCCCAACAGCAAAGATTATAAAAACCAAAATAATTTCAGTCATTTTTTTCGGGAATTGGATTAATTTCTGTTACATAAAGGTCATCATTTATTAATTGCATGTATAGACCCTGCCCGTCATAATCTTCTCTCATGAAAAGATTTGTGCAGGTGTCATAGTTGTTTTCTATCGTATATTGCTGCCAATTTCCATTATCCTGAATTTCTTGAACTGTTTCTGGTTTTTTCTTGAGGACAGTAACCCCAACGGGAATCCATTGGTCAAGTTTCTCCTCATCCACATTGCAAAGGGATCGTACGGATTCAGGAATATATATCTCTTTAATTTCAGGATT
>CAYPPV010000085.1:0-6957 GCA_964412705.1 uncultured Pelolinea sp.
TGCTCCCTGATATGTTCATCGATCCATTATTGTAAATGCCCCCTCCTTCATATTTGGAGGCCTTGTTGCCAGTGATCGTGCTGTCTGATATCCTGGTATCTCCCAAGCTGGCCGCAATACCGCCGCCGAGGGGCGCGGTATTGTCATTTATTTCACAGCCGAGAATATCCATCTGTGAGGAGCCGGGCGTTGCGCCGTAGTTTAAGATCGCTCCGCCCTGGTCCGTGGCCGAGTTGCCGGTGAATGTGCACTGGCTGAGTTCCGCGTCCCCATCAAGGGAGGCCAGGCCTCCGCCGCGTGTGGCGGTGTTGTTGGTGAAATGCGAACCTCCCATTACTGTGATATTCTCATTGCTGATTCCGCCGCCGTCCAACCCGGCTGTGTTCTTGTCGAATGTACAGCCCATCGCTTCCAATTCACCGGTGCTGTGGATGCCGCCGCCCTGCGCGGCAGCATCATTGCCAACAAAGTCCGCTTCACCGCAATTCATCACGCCTTCATTGAATACGCCGCCGCCATAACCGGTAGTCACGTTCTCCTGGAGCGTGCTGCTGGTGAGGATGAGAGTGGTATCTGTTATTTCAAGATATTTGGAAAGGTCCGCCGGTCCATTATGAATACCCGCCCCATTATCGGCAGTGTTGTTCCGTATGGTGCAGCTGCTGACCGTCATTAATTCGCCGGAGAAATGGATGGCGCCGCCATCCAGCAGGGCGATATTGTTATCAAAGGTTGTGTTGGTAACCAGGACGGTTTCATCTGAATTGTTCTGATATCCCAGACCGCCGCCGTACTCACCGGCTTGGTTGCCGCTGAATTGGGAATCAGAGATGGTCAGCGGCGTGCGCAAGATGAAGGCGCCCCCGCCGCCCCATTCCGCGATATTATCCCGGAACGTGGTGCCGGTTATGGTAGTTGGAAGGCTTTCTGATCCGGCATTCTTGAAAATTCCGCCGCCGTGCCTGCCAGCGTGGTTGGAAGCGATCAGGCTGTCCGTAACGATTAATTCAGCGCCGTATTCCAAACTGATGCCTCCGCCTGAGGTGGACGCGCTGTTATCGTAAATCTCGCTGCTGTCTACCGAAAGCAACCCGCTTTCTTGGTAGATAAAAATACCGCCGCCGTGCGGCGCGGTGTTTCCATTGATTGTGGAGCTGTTGATGTAGGTATTGGCGCTTCTTATGGTGAAGACAGCCCCGCCATGAAAAGTAGCCTGATTGTTCTGCATGGCGATGCGGTTCGCCTCCAGGTAGCCGCCATCGTTATAAATGGCGCCACCGGAACCCGGAAAGGCACTGCCTCCACCGGGATAGGTTCCATCCGCGAATCCGTTCTCGAGTGTCAGATCATTGATCGTCAGGCTTCCGGTTTGCGTGATGTAAAAGATGCGGAAATGCTCCGCGCTGCCCGCGCGGATAATGGTGGCGCCGTTGCCGTTGATGGTGATGGGTGTGCTGATTTGGGGCAGGCCGTTATCGCCGTAATCGAAAGTGGAACCGCCGAACGAAGAGGTGGCTGTATTATCCACTGCAGTCAGCGTGTAGGTGCAGCCGGCTTCCAGGTTGAGTGTGCTGGGCGAGGGATTGGCGTTGGCATTGTTGATGGCGGCGATCAGAGCAGGCGTACTGCAATTTACCGTGGTTTCTGTCAGGCTGCAGGCCAGCAAAATCCCAAGCAGCACCAGCGCTGCCAGCATGTATCGGAAGATATGGTTCTCGAACATGGTGTTCCTTCTGACCCCGCGTGCTTTTCCGGAAGGTCTATGATCCATTCTTGTTTCAGATTTGTTCATGATAACCTCCGCATAATCACTATTGAAATCTTGATTAGGGTTGGATGAAGGGCTGGTCGCGAAATAAATGTGAAGAAGTTTGCCGATTATGTAAAAAATCAACCTATAGGCATACTATAGCATAATTCGCATGAGAGAAGAACAGACTTTTTTGATGAAATCTGTTGGGGTCCTGGAATCTAACAATGCAATCTATAACCGAATAGAAACATGCACAAACACCCTGCTAAATAAATTGATGAAGATCAAGCGCCACTGCCCTGGCCAGTGTGATTGTCCTATTCGGTATATTTGTCATCATTGAGCAGTGAGCCGTACCCCAACTGGTGAATGATTATCAATCCTGCGGACATTCTCCGGCAATCCGGGATGAGATCAGGGCGCTTTGAAGGACGGGCAGGGCTCGGGGAGCTGTCCAATCAGAATTGGATGGACATCAAATTTATGGATGAAGCATATGGCAGTTTGATTGTCAGCCCGGAGGGAGTAGAGATCACCTGCATATCATTGCAGGTGCTGCGGGGGAGGAAGTTATTACCCTATCCTTTAGTCCTTCCCCACCCTAGGGAGGAAAAATAAATATTGGGCTGAGGAATAAAACCCAATCAAGGAATCCTTTCCTGTTTTCTAAAAGGTAAACAGGTGTTTCTCGTAATCCTGGACGTAGGCTTTTTTGCCTTTATACAGGATGGTGTGGCCTTCCTGCTCCAGCAGGTTGGCATGGTTTTCCAAGCCGCCGGGATATTTTGGATTCAGCTGGCCTTTTGATTTCAGCGTGCGCCAGTAGGGGAGGTGATTGGGTTTGCCTTGCGCCCTCATCTCCTCGGCGGCGTTGGCCGCGGTCATGGTAAAGATGCCGGAAGTGAGCGTACAGCAGGCCCGAACCTTGTAATTTTCGGCGATCTTTTTACAAATTTCATTCAGGGTGGTGAGTTTGCCGTATGGCACCAGATACATCATCTTCTCCACTTCACGCGGATTGACCAGCACAATCCGGTCCCCGACCTCCGCGCCCATGGCATGCACGGCGTTGTAACAGGGGAAGTTTTTCTCCAGCCTAAGGATCTTGGGCATGCCCTCCTTGTCAGCCATTTTTTCCTGCCAGCTCTTCGCCATCTGTTGCTCTCCTTTTATATAAGTGTACATCGTAATATTACTATGTAATATATCTATGCAAACCTGTACGGCCACTGAACGCGTCTCGTAACAAGGGAAAAATTGGCGGAATTCTTTTAATCACACAATTTTACGTTCCGGCTTGTATCTCCAGCCACTTGATCACTATAACCAACGGCCTGGCAGATTTATGTCGCTTACTTGCCAGGCCGTTTTTCACTCGTGAGTTTGATCAGACGCGTATCTCCTGGCGCTGAAAGGTGATATATCCAAAGCCAAACAGCAGGATACTTGCCGCAATCATACCGGTGAGATGCGGCCAGATCATCAAAAGACTCTGGCCTACAGGCAAAGGCGCCCCCATGAGGGCACCCTGCAATTCAAAAGGAAGAATCAGCCCAAGCGACCGCACTGCTGGAGAGAGCAAGGCAATCGTTGCTTCCACGAATAATGTATTGGGCGAAATTCGACTCAGCATCAGTTCCAATTGGGCTTGGGCCATGAATTCTTCAAAAAAGCCATATTGAACTGGCCGCAGGCTTTGCGTTATTAGACGTACCAGGATTTCCCAAAAGGCCAAAAAAAAGAGCCAAACCGCGATGGATGCCAGGGCTGCTGTGGCAGATTGCCGGAACAAGATTGAAAACAACAGTGCTAAGGTTATCCAAAAACCGCCGTAAATAATAGTAGCCAGCAAAAACAACAGACTGCGTGCGACTTCCTGGCCCGTTGGCGGAACACCTAGCCCAAGCAGACCAATTCCAAAGATCAATAGCCAGATGGAGGCCAGTACCAAAGATAAGGTAAAGAATGCACCTAGAAACTTCCCCAGGAGTAAAGCATCCCGATAGATCGGTTGCGACAGAACGCGGGAGACTGTCCTGCGGCTGAATTCGCCATTGATCGCATCAAACGCCAGGGCGATCGCCACCAGGGGAACCAGAAAGCCAAGAAATCCTGCAAAGGCGGGAAGCGGCTGATGGGCTTCGGTAAACAATTGCAAGAACAGAAATTGGTCATCACCGC
Source organism: uncultured Pelolinea sp. (assembly GCA_964412705.1). Taxonomy (GTDB): domain Bacteria; phylum Chloroflexota; class Anaerolineae; order Anaerolineales; family Anaerolineaceae; genus Pelolinea. The sequence goes on from CAYPPV010000085.1 coordinate 3,935, forward strand.
TCGATCCGTTAATTTGCTGCAGGGCTGCATAACCAGTTCCTGCAGCAGTCAGCACAATCAGGATTTCCAAAATCCGCATCCGGGCACTAGTGAGATTATCAGCCATCTCTTTGGCGATAACAGTTGCCAAACCTGTCCAGGGAGACCCTTCCCGAGTTTTTATTGATTTACGATTCGCTTCTTGGACCATGATTGACCTCCCTGAAGTAAGCATTATAGATGTCATCTAAACTTAAGGATTCGATATCCAGAGCCATTAATTGACCTCCTGAATTCACAATTGTCCGGGCTGCTTCAGCTCTCAAATCCCTTGTAGCAACCAGTGTATAATGATCCGGGTCATCAAACTTGACTTCTACAACGCCAGACAGATTGCGCAGTTCATCCGCGAATGAACCTCCTGTCCCATTGGCCTGCAGCCGAACATGGTACTCAGCCCCTAGCACTTCTTGGGAAAGTTCAGGGACGGTACCTTCCAGAACCATTTTTCCCTTGTGGAACAAACCTACCCGGTCACATACTTCCTGAACTTGATGAAGCAGATGAGATGACAGCAGGATGGTGATTCCTGTGTCAGATAATTCGCGGATTAAATCAAGAAAATCATGAGCCAACTCCGGGTCAAGGCCCTGAGTTGGTTCATCCATGATGATCAGTTCAGGTTTTTTGATTAAAACATCAGCTACTCCAAGGCGCTGCCGCATGCCACGAGAGAAAGTTCCCACACGTTGGGAAGCAACATTTGTTAGCCCAACTTTTTTGAGCGCTTCATCGATTCGCTGGCTGGTTTCATGTCGAGACAAACCATTCAGCTTGGCGATATACACTAGATTTTCCTGGGCGGTTAGCTCATCATAGAAACCAACCTGATCAGGGATATATCCAGCCCGGGATTTGATGCTCAAGGGCTGGCGAGCAGGGTCGAAGCCCAACACCTGCACCTGGCCAGAAGTCGGTTCTGTCAGACCCAACAGCATCAGGATAGTGGTTGTTTTTCCAGCCCCATTGGGTCCCAGCAACCCGAAGATTTCCCCTGGTTTGATCTGCAGGTTCAGGGAATCAACAGCTACAAAATCACCGTATTTTTTCGTTAAGTCTGTGGTTTCGATGATAAAGTCACCCATAACTTACTCTCTTTCCTTTATCGACGACCAAAGCGCATTACGGCGATAGAAACCACACCAACAGCCACCGCAATCAGGGCAATCCCAACAATCCCCCAAATGGTGGATGTGGCGACTGTAATGCGGAATTCAGCTGATTCGGTTGTTCCGTCTGCTGGCTTGGCACGCATGGTGACCATGTAATCACCCGCTACAGTTTTTTCACCAGGTTTAATATAAGCAGTTGCTTCAGCAACATCGCCAGCAGGAATTTCTGTAATTACTTCCGGATCAAATGAAACCTCCCAACCGGATGGCGCATTTGCACTCAGTTCAACACCTTGTGCCAGTGCCGTTCCTGAGTTTTGGACCACAATCTGCATCGTAGTTTCTTTGCCCGCATTCGCCTTTCCGGATAGACGGCCATCCAAACCCGAGATGCTGATATCCTGTTGGCCTGTAACTTCAGCTACCAGGTCGAGCTCAGCCTGCAGGCCGCCGCCTGTCGCATAAACAGTGAACATGTATTTCCCTGCTTCGATTTCGATAATTGGTTCAAGTTCAATATTGATGGTCTTGGTTTGGTTAGCGCCTAAGGGGAAACTTGTCACTTCCTGGCCTGATAATTTAAATTTGGTGATAAAGGCGTTCGGGGCATCTGCAACCAGGTTGACCATCAATTCCTCATCCCCTGTATTTTTTAGTTCTACAGAGTAGCGGAAGGTGGTTGTGGGGGAACCTTTTATGGTTGGTAAATCGCTGGTTAAGGTTAAACTGGCAGGGAGTTTTTCTTGAACGATTAAAGTGATTGGCAGTTCCGCGTTCGTTCGGTCTCCCTGGGCAAGGACAACAAAAGTAAACTCGCCCAGTTCCGGATTTTCAGGCGGATCAAGACGGAGATCAATACTCTCCGAAGAACCGGCTTCAACGAATACAGAATTTATGATGCGGCCACTGCCCCGGAAAGTAGCATTCCAACCCTCAGGTATTTCATCCATTTTCAGTTGGACGGTTTGGCCTCCCCCAAAGGCATTGATATTTAATTTGATTGTGACTGATTCTCCCAGTTCTACAACCTGGCTAGGATATGTCGTGGAAATGCTGAAATCGGGTTGGGCCACACGGCTTTCTTCCTGGGCCAATACTGTTGATGGAATGGCAAGAATGACCAATGTTAATATTATGAATATTAATGCGCGTTTCATCTTCATCTCCTTATTTAGTGATGTTTTTTAAAAAGCACCGGCGAACCGGAGCTTTTCTTCAAAATTTTTGATGCTCTGGAAAGAGACAAACTTATCAAAACAATCAACTCCTTTCATTTCTGCTGTTTTTATGAACATGCCCTTAGATGTTGGGGCATTGCTTCTTTATATATGAGAACCAAGCTCTCCTGAGTTTCCCTAAGAAAAATTCAATTGATTTTGAGTGTCCAAATTACTTTCTAATAATCCAGACGTTTAATTAATCCAGGTTTGTAAAAAGAAGATAAGCCGAATATATGAGGAATATAAGAATTTCGATTAGCCAAGTGATGCTGATTTCTCATTTTCCGGGTCGCCGGGATATTTTAGATTCAGCTTGCCCTTTGAACCGGGAGCGCTTTGAGGCCTGCCTTTGAAAGGGTCGCCGCAGGAAACTGGCAAGCCCTATCAGGAGAGGGAAAAAAGACGGGATTCTTTATCGGATGCGGTCTTTCTGGGTGACATGGAAAGTGGTGAGATATGGAAGTGAACATACCCCATCCAAGTCATCCTCTAGCGGCCGCGGGGAGCGAAGAATCAGCCAAAATAATATGATGAAAAGTCTACCCACGCAAGCATACATGAGACTGTTGGAAAACAAGTGACAAAATTGACAGATTAAAAATACTTTCATGCAATTCTTCTAAAGAATACAGGCAGGTGGAGCATGGCGCAG